>CAYVLI010000056.1:2620-10965 GCA_964452105.1 uncultured Nitrospinota bacterium | reverse complement strand
GCAGAGGACTGAAAATCCTCGTGTCCGCAGTTCGATTCTGCGCCCCGGCACCTTTATCCCTGGATGCCCCAAGAGGCTATAATCCTCGTCCTCGTATTAGTACGCCTGATTAGAATTCTGCGATAAACGCTCATTCCTGATTCAGTATATCCCTCAGGTTTCTCTTGAGGACTTTGCCGGCGGCGCTGATGGGAATCGAGTCGATAAAGTGCACTTCGCGGATTTTTTTGTAAGGCGCTATCTGGGAGTTGGTGTGCTCCATAATATCCTCGGCCGTAGCGCTTGCACCTTTTTTTAACTCTATGAAGGCCACAGGGATCTCCCCGCCGTCCGGGTCCTCTTTTCCTAACACTGCCGCCCGCTGAACGGCCGGATGCTGGAAGACCACCTCTTCGATCTCCCTGGGATAGACGTTGTAGCCCTTGTATATTATCATGTCTTTCTTGCGGCCGGTTATGTAGAAGTAGCCGTCTTCATCTTCTCTGCCGATGTCTCCGGTATATAGCCAACCGTCCTTGAGGATTTTCGCGGTTTCCCCAGGTTTGTTCCAGTATCCCTGCATGAGTTGAGGCCCCCTTATGCAAATCTCGCCTTCCTGCCCCGGTGACAGATCATCGCCCGTTACCGGATCGACGGCTTTCAATTCGGTATCGAAAACAGGAATCCCCACCGAACCGTATCGCATGCCCTCAGGGTCGGGCGGGCCTGCCGTGGCCCCCATGGTGCACTCGGTGAGGCCGTATCCCTCCCGCACCAGAGCGTTATGGAAAGCGATGCGCATCCTCTCCAGCACCGAGAGCGGCAGCGGGGCCGCACCTGAGCTGGCTACCTTGACGCTGGATAGGTCGTAGGATTCGAAATCGGGAAGCTGAAACAGGGGGATGTATAGCTGCGGCGCTCCGCCTATCATGGTGACTTTATATTTGACGATGTTCTCCATGTACTCTTTCGGGTCGAAGCGAGGAAGCACCACCATGGTCGTTCCTCCGAATATCTGGCTGCTCAGGTAACCCACCGTTCCCATGGCGTGGAACCAGGGCGCTACTACCAGGGAAATTTCCCGGTCCCTGGCGGTTATGCGGTCTTCGACCGGGTCCACCCCGGGAGGGAAGACCGGTGTCACCACCCCGTCAACCATCTCGAGTTGTGCGCCGCTGAACCAGTTCCCGTACTGGCAGACGTTTACCATGACGTTGTAGTGGGTTACCATGACCCCCTTGGAGAAGCCCGTGGTTCCGCCGGTGTAGGCAAGGTGGGCCAGGTCCTTCTTAACATCTATGTTGACGTCCGGCGCTTTCGGTTCATACTGCTTGAGGAGGGGAACCATGTCAATGGTATCCGGCACATCAATCTTTGATAGCGGCTTCAGCGGTGCAATGACGGTGTTGTAGCAGTCGGCAATGCTGGTGGTTATTACACGTTTGACGTCTGTCTCAGGGATTATGTCCTTAATTCCGGGGAAAAGGAGGTCCAGGGAGATAAGCGTCTCGGCGCCGGAATCCTTGAGTTGGTGCTGCGCCTCCCTGGGCGAAAGCAGCGGGCTCAGGGGCGTGAAGACAGCCCCGATCCTGAGTATGCCGTAGTAGGCTATGGCGAACTGAGGGCAATTGGGCAGATGAATGGCCACACGATCCCCCTTCTTTACGCCCGTATCCGCAAGAGCAGCAGCAAATCGCACGGTCAAGTTCTTCAATTCACCAAAGGTAAGCTCCATGCCGCTGAAGATGATAGCTATCCTGTTGGGGACGCGCGCCGCCGTCTGATCCAGAATCTCATGTACCGGAATTTCGGGATAGTTCAGGCTCTTCGGCCATCCCTCAGGCCACGCCTTGAAATTCTTCGCCATAACTCAGTCTCCCCTCAGTCTGAAACCCATTTCCAATTCGACTTACCTTACTAAAATTATATCAATTAGCCGAAATCCATACAATCTGATAAACTTCCTAAGTGTAATTTGCTGAAAAACACTTGTAAAAGTTGTATCTTAGTTGAAAATTAAATATGAAGAAAGGAATGAATTCAAGCTTTTCAACAATTAACTAAACGAAAGACTGAGTAAGGAGGCAACGACAGAGGTGGCATTGCTCATCGGACAACATATCAGTGGGCGTGAGCTTGAGCAGCTAACAAGCGGCTGGCCTCCAGATAGGTTCGCCTCCTTGTGCAACGACCTCGTATGGGCAGTTTCCGGTCGCCAATATCGAAGCCTGCCTGAATTAAACGATCGCATTTATGCTCCGGATGGTGGTGTTGATGCGCAGTGGGACATAAAAGAAGATGGCGGAGCGATACAGACACCAATAGTAGGGCCGGGCTGGAACGTTTACCAATATAAGAAAAGGGATTTGATTGCACAGGACCGTTCAAGGATAATTAGTAAATTAAAGAGTGATTTGAAAGGCGCAGTTGGCGAAATTGCTGAATCTCATAATCGGCGCCCCGATAGATACATCTTATTCATCAATGTTGACCTCAAGCACGATCAGTTTAAAGCGCTGAAAGAGGCCATGATCGAAGGATATAACATGGCGGCGGAAACGCACGTCGAAATTATCGGCGCACAATTAATGGCTACGTTCCTGAATGATAATCCCCACCTGAAGGCCGCCTATTTCACTCCCTTTGCGTTCAAGACCTGGGAAGAGGCATACAAAGGGCACAGAAGCAGTAAACCCTTCGGCGCTGACGTCGATTTGATAGGCAGGGAGGAAGATGTAGAGCGGCTCCGCTCCCTTGTCGATGACCCGCGGGTTCGAGTCGTCCTGTTAACAGGGCCGCACGATATAGGCAAGAGCCGTCTGGCGCTTGAGGGAACGAGACACAGACCTCAAGACATGGTTGTTGCCGTCGACCCGTGCTCCATGAGTCTCATGGATTACCGTAATCTTTGCGCAAGCCATCATGATACGGTGTGCATAGTTGAAGACCCGGAACCCGATTCCGTAGGTAAACTCATAAATGAAATTCTCACCATGGACAACCTCAAGGTCATAGTGACCCTGCTCCTGTCGAAGGGTGCTTATATGCCATCATACGGGCAAGATGAGCGTATTCAGACCGTCCAGCTCGAACATTTGAGCGCCGATAACGCCAGCAAGCTTTTGAGCGAGACCAAAATTCCGCTCGATTTTCGCATCAGGGATTGGATTATTGTTCAGGCAGGCGGCATTCCGGGCATTCTCCTGGCCGCCGCCAGCGTCGCCGAAAACCTGACTTCAGCAGCAGGCGATTTCATTGAGAAAGTTGGTGAACAGTTTGAGGGGCGAATAAAGAGAGAGTTAGGGAGCGTAACGCTCCAGGCGGCGAGTCTGTTTTCTTTGATGACCCACGTGGGCGTTTCGGGACAATACTCTCACGAGATAGAAAAATTGTGCAGTGTTTTTGCAAGAGGCTTCGAGGCTCACCACGCCCTGCTTGCGCTCAAAGACTTAACGAGGGAGGGCATCGCAAAAATAGGCGGCTCCTTTGCGGAGATTTCCATTCCATTAGTGGCCTGGCATCTGGCAAGAAAAATGCTCGTGGGCCGACAAGATAAAATGTTCGCGCTTTTCGGTAAGCTGGATGGACAAGGGCGGATTCGATTCCTGAGAAGACTCAGTGAGTTACCAAAAAATTCAGAAGTGGAAAAGTTCTGGGATGAATTTTTCGGTCCGGGAGGACTTCTTGGTGACTTTGAATCCGCACTTGATATGCACTATCTGCTCAGGTTGGTTTCGGATGTTGCGCCAGAAAAAACCCTCAGACTTCTTGAATCGGGTCTTCTCAAATCAAGTGAAGAGGAAAGACTTTCGATAGAAGGTGAAGCTCGGCGAGAGCTTGTGCGTGTGCTTGAACGACTCCTCATGCAAAAAGAGGCCAGCGGCGGCGCCGTCAGGCTGTTGTGGCTCCTGGCTCAGGCCGAAAACGAGAACTACGGGAATAACGCCACGGGCGTGTTTAAGAAAACTTTTAATGCACTAAATCCTCATGTGACGTTGCCTTACGCGGACAGGCTGAATCTTCTCAAAAGTTTTACAAGTGATGATTCACCGAAAGAAGGGAAAATAGTTGCGGTCAACGCTCTCAGTGAATCGTTACAGAGTACATGGTTCATGGCCCCGGAGTATGCCGGTGTTTTACCTCCCGAAGTATTGAGACATTCTTTCGATGAATTTAAAGATTACGCGCTGGGTATTAAGGAAATTGCGTTTCGGTTGGCTGAGGATAAGTCTGAAGAAGTCTCTGATTTGGCTAAAGGAATACTTCCAGGTCTATTGTTCGACTTAAGTGCGCAAGCAGATGCAGCTCGTGCGCTGGATGGGATGGAAGCTGTAGTTGCTTGGGCTTTAGAAGGTAGAACCGGAATAGAGGTGTCTTCTCTGGCAAGCACGCTTGAATTAATGCGTGACAGGTTTGAGAGATTAATGGATGAACATAAAGGTTCTGAGGAAGAACTGAAAGGTTGCAAAGATAAAGATAGGGTCGATGACTTGATGAAGAAGCTCGAAAGTGGCAATTTTGAAACGAGGCTGAAAAGCTGGGCTGGCAATTGGCGGAGAAATGATTACCAGGAGTCTGGATCAGGAGAATATGTCAGTAGGTCTGAGCAGGAGCTTAAAAAGCTCGCCGAACAAGCCGTAAAAAAACCAGGCCTTCTCACGGACAGCCTGTTAAAATGGCTTCTCTCCCCTCGTGCCTCAAAATCTCATTACTTCTTTCCTCATCTTGGTAGGGAAGACAGAGATAAGCTTTTCCTGGGAATCATCGAGGAATTGGGGAAAGACCCTGCAAAAAGTAGATTTTTCGCCTCCTATTGGCAGGGTTGGGCTGAAAGAGACCGTGAGGGTGCAGAAGCAAGGTTGGACGAGCTGATAAGATTGAAAGCCGTTTCCAGCGAGGCCATTGTCGATGCTACCAGTTTTATTGAACCGGGAAGCAAAAATGCTGTGGATAGAACATGCGAGATGATCGTGTCTGGGCGAGTGGATGCCGCCTATGCTGGACATACTCTTGCTCATCCTCGGTGGTTAACAGGATTAGATGTTTCTGAATTCGAGAAACTCTTGGGAGCTGTTGCCGGTGACAACCTTGAGCATGCTGGAGCGGCAATAGTAATGCTATATTACTGGCTCTACACTGGGAAACAGCTTGCAGGTGACCTTATTGACTTTGCCTGGAGATGTCTTGAATCTGACCCGGAGCTTAAACGGGTCGGAGGGATGTGGTGTTTCGATAAGCTTGCCAAGAATCTGGCGAAGGAAAATCCAGAGCGCGGGTTTGCGCTTTTCGAAAAACTATCTAAAAAAGAGTATTACGGGAAACGTTACCTACCATTAGGTTTCGGTAATCGTCACGGATTATGGGATTCCTTACACGAATTTGACAAAAATCGTTTATTAAAGCTGACACTCGAATTGTCCAGGAAAGGATTGCTTATGGACCTGGGCGTGAGTGAGCTTTTAGACCAAAAAGGAGACGCTGATTCGATTATCTCTTTAGGTAAAGAAAACGTAGAAGACGCCAGGACTATTACCAAATTTATTGATTGGAAAAAAGACAGGGAAAGCTTCTGGCATATAGTCTTTGCCCTCGTAGAGGCTTTTCCTGATGATGAACAAATAAGGCGAAACTTGTCTTCCAGGTTTGATACTGGTATGATTGTGGGCTTTACGTCTGAGTTTTATGAAGATCTCAAAGAGGATATTGAGGCCCGCTTAAAAGACCCCGCCGCCCCTGCTGCCGCAAAGCCCTGGCTACAAGAGATGTTAGATAGGTTAACAAAGGATATCAAGAGCCGAGTCGTCTGGGAATACGATTTGAATGTGGCAGACTTGCAAAGGTATATCGAGGATAAGGACTCGCCGGAGAGGATTTGGGCCATAGGCAGGGTCCTTAAGTATGCGTCCATGGAAGATATAAGAAAGCTGCTTAATCCTGAAGATATCGATGAAGCGCTTCCGCATATCGATCTCCCCGACAAGAGACGCAGGGCCCTCGAAAGAGCTCTCAAGGTGTGGCTTAATGAATAACAAGGTTCTCACCAGATTCCAAGAGAGAGTCCTGTACACCCTGTTCGATAACGGTTTAGGAGAGCTCGACTATTATCTTACTGGCGGAACGGCGCTATCGGAGTTTTATCTGCAGCATAGATATTCGGATGACCTCGACTTTTTCACTCGGAAACAGGACACCCTGAAGCCGGATTTTGATAAGTTCAAGGAAATTCTGACATCCCACGAGATAGAAATTACCATAGACATCATGGGTGAGGACTTCATGAGATATTTCGTACAGGGAGAAGAACAGGGCATCGAGCCGCTGAAAATCGAATTTGCGAAAGATGTTACAGCTATGATGGCGCCATCACTTATCGTAGGCAACATAATCATTGACTCTTTCGAAGATATCGCTGTCAATAAGGTATGTGCCATCATGGGTCGGGAGCCTCCGGAACCAAAAGATTTCGTTGACCTTTTTTTCATCCTTAAGGAATCCAGCTATACCCTGGACTACCTGGTAACTCGCGCCCGGGAGAAGGAGGCTTATTTTGAGAATGAAGAGGGAGTCCTTATTTTCGCGACTAACTTGCTGGCGGTTGACGAGTTCACCTTTCTCCCTCGAATGATAAAGTCCCTGACCCTCCAGGACTTAAAGGAAGATTTAAGGCCAAGGGCAAGGGAGATCATCCGCCGCCTGCGTCCGAGACGTGGATAAAGCGGGAGTTAGCGTTATCATGTTCGGAAGTGCTCGCCGCTGTCTTTGCGCTTCCACATTACTCTTTGCGTCAGGGGATGGTTGAGGCTTATTGCGTCTGTTCGGGGACAGTATTGAACGCAGCTTCCGCAGTACCAGCACTCGTCCGGATACAGGATTACCGGGGGCTTCCCTGCGTCGGGGTCGGGGATGAACACGTCCACCTCACATGCATCGACGCACATATTGCAACCGGTGCAATGGTCGGCGTTTATGATGACCGGGTTTGCGGGCGTGCGCCAGTTGGGGAAGGCATATACTTTTCGTTCTTCCATTATTTCAGCCTCTTTTTTCTGTATTAGCGGTGCTTCTCGTAGTTATCAGTCAGGGGTTTCCAGAAGTCAATGGGAAGCTCTCCCGTTTTAACTTCTCCGTCTTCCAGCCGAACTGTAACCCATTTGCGCCAATTCGAGGGGTCCACTTCCGGGTAGTCAAGCCGCTGGAAGTTCAGGCTGCGGCTGCTCGCTTTCCTGGCAAGAGAGGAGTGGATAATTATCTCGTTGCAGGTCAGGATGTTGAAGACTTCCAGTGTACGCGTGAGTTTGTGTGGATTGTCCGCGCTCACCCCGGGGCATTCGTTACGCTTCAGGTCATCGAACCAGATAAGCCCCAGCTTGAGGAGGTCTTCGCTCTTATATTCTCCGCAGTAGTTTTGCATTATCCTGCACATCGCCGCATTGAGTTCTTTCCAATTTAGGCGTCCTTTGCTTTTCAGGGGTCCGTAGCAGCGTGTCTTTTCATCTTCTATCTGTTTTCTGTCGGGAGGATGCTCAGCGTTTTTGGCAGCGAACTCAGCGGCCTTCCTCCCGGCGTATCTTCCTGTTGCGGCGGCGTGATAGTGGTAGTTGGCGGCGAACAGGGCATCGCCCGCCGCGAAGAATCCATCGAGGTTTGTCATGAGGTTCCAGTCCACCACCAGCCCGCCGGCGTCGCCTATCTCCCCGCCTGTTCTGTCCTGCGGACGGACGCTCCCCCTCATGGGGTCGCTGCCCAGGAACATGTAGCTCTGAAGGAGGTCTCTGTCGGGGTCGAAGCCAGCCTGGCTGTAAGAGTCTCTTATTGGGATTTTCGTCTTTCCCTCTTCTCCCACCATTAATCCCCAGATGGCCCTCCTTTCATGCCGGGGCATGCTCGGCAGGTCGGCGTAGAGGGGCAGGATGTATTCACCTTTCTTCACACGCTCCGGCAGGTCGGGGATAAGCTCGGGACGCTTGTACTCATAACCCCTGGTTCTCTCCCCCAGGAACTTTTGTCCAGATGCGGGCCTGGTCCTCTCCTCGACTGTTTTCAACACGTTGCCGTCCCTGTCCACATAAGGTATTTCTCTTCCCCGCGCATCGACCATGGTGCAGGGGACCCAGGTGTTGAGAGCGTTTCCGTGGCCGTAGGGCGGCAGGGCGTTGCCGCTGCCGAAGGAAGTTGGAGTCGATTTTTCCATCATGGTGAACTCGGCTCCCGCCCGCCAGGCCATAGCATGGCCGTCGCCCGCTACCTGAGTAGGCCTGAAGGTAGCCATTCCCCGAAGCTCTGTGGAGAAACACCAGTTTCTCTGGTGCCGGGACAAGCAGTTTACGACCGCCTTCGCTTTGAATACGAGGAACTCGCCGGTGCGG
>CAYVLI010000056.1:0-2520 GCA_964452105.1 uncultured Nitrospinota bacterium | reverse complement strand
GGACAAGCAGTTTACGACCGCCTTCGCTTTGAATACGAGGAACTCGCCGGTGCGGGTATTTAATCCGGTTGCTCCCACAACTCTTGTTCCGGTCTTTCCTCCGGCCGTCAGAAGACCCGTGGCCATAATCCTGTCGAAGATACTCACCCCCAGCCGTTTGCACTCTTTGTAGAGGGCCGGTTTGAAGGTCGACCCCCATACCCGAAAGTGAACCCTGTTTTCGTAGTCGTACGCGAATAAAAATCCGGTTTTTTCGTCCCTGAACGGCGCTCCTCTAAACTCGTTTTCAATATCCCGTATTTTGCCCCCCATTTTTTCCAGCTCGAGAAGAGTCTCGTAGCTTTCCCGGGCGGCTATATATCTTGATAGGCCGTTGGTATAACCGCCGCTGAACTCCATCTCCCATCCCAGCACCTCTTCGGCGGTGATTGGCGAGCCCGGGTGCGGTGTGTTGATCCAGTGGTCGCAGCCAGTTCCTCCAGCTCCGCTGCTTATGGTAGCCCCTTTCTCCACGAGTATAACTTTCAGACCTTTACGGGCTATGCTGATGGCAGCCCAGCAGCCGGCTATGCCGCCACCCAGTATGAGCACGTCGGTGACCGCTTCCGCCTCATCCCCATACCGGATGGGATACGGCCATTCGAGGAGGCCGCGGTTTTTTATTATCGCACTGTAGTGCATGGGTTGCTCCTCATCGTAATTACTTTTCTCTTAAAGTTGATGGAGCCTGACGGTTTGACTCCCTAATTCTACCATTTTTATCCATTGGTTCAATATTCCCTGATGGAAATTATCCGTCAGTGGTATTTGCTCCAAAAGTATTTGCCCAGTTTGAATACTGATGTTTGCAGGAGAAAGGGTTGGACCGCGAGTTGACTGTAAGAAATCTTTCGGCGTCTGTCATTGACTTTTCGAACCCCCAACATATGATAAATCTTTAAATGGGTTGAGCGGAACATTACCCAGGTAGTATTTTAACTCTTAAAGGCAGGAGAATAGATATGAGATTTAAGTTCAGCCTAATAGGTATGGCTGCATGTTTTCTGACGGTCACAATGCTTTTAAGCATAGCGGGTATCGGCGTCCCCGGAACCGCCCTGGCGCGTGATTACGAGGTGAAGGCGCCCCTCGGGCTTCCTTCTCTGAAGGTTCCCGCTGATAATCCCATGAGCGCGGAGAAGGTGGCGCTGGGGAGCAGGCTCTACTTCGATACGCGTCTCTCAGTGGACGATACAATCAGCTGCTCCACCTGCCACGACCCGTCCAAGGGCTTCGCGGACGGAAAGCCTGTAGCCGAGGGGGTGAACGGGGCAAAGGGTACCAGGAACAGCCCCACTTCGCAGAATGCAGCTTACAACAGCACCCAGTTCTGGGACGGCCGGGCGCCATCGCTCGAAGAGCAGGCTAAAGGCCCGCTGGTGAATCCCATAGAGATGGCCATGCCATCGCATGATGCCGTGGTGGCCAAACTAAAGGGCATTCCCGATTACGTTGATGCTTTCGAAAGGGTCTTCGGCACCAGGGATTTTACCATCGACCATGTGGCCAAGGCCATAGCGGCCTTCGAGCGCACGCTCCTTTCCGGCAACTCCGATTTCGACAAGTTCCAGTACGCACGTCAATTCAAATCGTTGAATCCGTCGGCACGAAGAGGGCTCGAGCTTTTTCACACTAAAGCCAAATGCCAGACCTGCCATACGTTCTTCGGAGAATGGGCTACTTTTGCCGACAACAGGTTTCATAACCTGGGCGTGGGAATGACGGAAGACGTGCTGAAGCTGGCAAGAGAAGCGGAGAGGCTCGGCGATGTGCGACCCGGCGCCGATCCCGGGCTGGTATCTGAACTGGGGCGCTTCGTGGTGACTAAGAATCCCGATGATATCGGAGCTTTCAAGACACCCACCCTGCGCAATATTGCATTCACCGCGCCCTACATGCATGACGGAAGCCAGGCTACGCTGAAGGAAGTAATCGAATTCTATAATAAAGGAGGCCACCAGAACCCTTATCTGTCCAGGGATATAGTTCCCTTGAAACTCAGCGCGGAGGATAAAGCAGACCTGGTGGAATTCATGAGGGCGCTGACCGACGAAGCTTATAAGGGCGCTCTTTCCAAAGCGACCGATAATGAATAGGTATCTCCGGTTTCATTCAGGAGAAACAAAAGGGCGAGTCTCTGAACTCGCCCTTCTAAATATGAAGCGCAAAGGGATTTATTGAAGCAGAACACCGCCGCTTCGCTTTAAATTACTTCGAAGCCTTCCCCTGCGATCTCTTTTTTAATCTCTTCCAGTTCGGTGGTCTTCAGCCTGAGCACACAGGCCCTCTTCCCAGGGTCTTTGCTTTTGCCGGTTACCACGCTTAAAATGTTAACGTTGTGGTTCTTGACTATTTTGGTAATCTCAGCAAGCTGTCCTGGTGTATCATTCAGGATGACTTCTATTCGGGCGCTCTCTTCGCCCATGCCCATGACTTCGAGGAGTACTTCCAGAATATCGGTCTCGGTTATGATTCCCATCA
>CAYVLI010000055.1:1792-11030 GCA_964452105.1 uncultured Nitrospinota bacterium | reverse complement strand
CTCACCAGGCGGTCGTTTGCTGGGAATATTATTTTCAGCTTCAACAGGTTCCTCTTTAAAATTAACATCTAAACTATCATTAAGAAGCGAACCATGACTGCAAAATATCTTTAAGACGCAAAAAGGCCTGGTCAGTGCATCTTTGAAAACTCACATTTCTTGCTAAGTCTAAATAAATTGATGAAGAGCGTGGTTTCCTAACTTCACGCAACGCTGCTTCTACAGCACCTTTTGGATCTTTAGGTTTTATATCTCCCTCATCCCATAAACCTTTTAGCTTTAACCATTCCCTTATATTGTTTTGGTGCCCTTGCCAACCAAGACACCTTTCTACCCAAGGAGAATCGCTCCAAACCCAGTTTTCCAATTCTGGATCAAGAACGACAACCTTCACTCTATCTTTCCAACCAGAAATTTCAAGGCGGTTCTGTACTTCAGTCTCCAATGCATCAACAGAGACGTTATCTTTTCCACAACCCTCACGGTCAAAAAGGACTAAGCAGTATTTGTATTGTCTTGCAAAGGGCCTAAGAAATTCATGAGCTTCATTGAGGATTCCGGGATCACGATGCATATGTATCAGTATATTATAATTAATTTCTACTATTCCAAAGGATCGGGGCCTATTAAGGAGACCCTTAATAGCACTGTGCATATTGTTGTCGGCTACGAGCACTATTAAGTCACGCTGGGGCAGGTTGGAGTACATCATCCAAGCACGCCTCCGGCAAAAAGGATGCCGAGATTTATCTCACCTTGCCAACCTTTGAGCGCCGGATGCTGGTCGCCGGACACTATGTCAGTAACACCCTCATCAGTTTTTGCAAAGCATAAAATATCTTCAGGTGGTGCTATGCCGAGAAGGACAGGTGAATGGGTAGCCATGAGAACTTGAGCATTGTATACCGATGATAGTGACTGAAATACAGCTTCCAGCGCTTTGGGGTGTATCCCGTTTTCGGGCTCTTCGATAAGATATATGCCTTCAACATCTGGAATATAAGCCAGAAGAGTTAATGCCAGCATCCTGAGGGTCCCGTCTGATACAAGCCACGAAGGGAGATTGAGTCCATTGGAATAGTGCAATTTCAGGTAGCATTTTTTATCTTCTTCTCTTATCACGGTGCTTACATCTTCCAGGTCTGGAAGGGCTGTCCTGAGATGGGCTATCCATTCCTTCTTCTTTTCTGGGTGGGATTTCTCAAGATTGCGCACTACCCAGGGCATATTAGAACCATCAGGTTCAAATGCTCTCGGTAACCCGGGAGGGCTGGGATATTTCATTCTAATGCTGTTGAGCGTCAGTGTCTGTATTCCATTAAGAAGTATTTGCTTTACCCAGGTTGCAACAGGAAACTGTGATTCATCATCTGGAAGATTTGCCAAAGATGACTTCAGTGGGCCTAATTTGAAAGAAAGGTCCCATTTCCTGCCGATTTCACCATAATAGTTATCGTTCCCGCCGGGGACTTTATTTACGATGGTCTTCTTACCTCTTTCACCAGCTGCAGACATTATCCCCTCTTTCACAAAAGGCAGCGGCTGCGGAAACATTTCAAGCTGACGACTCTCGCAAGGGGGCGATGGCTTTAGGATCAGTTTCTCCGATAAAATGGAGATTTCCTCTTTGTGTTCTGATAACCCAATGGAAACTTCATAACGACAATGTGTAAACTGTTGTTTTTCTAGCTTCTTCCTCCTCTTTTCAGGAATGGAAAATTCCAATGCGAGTTCGAAATGGTCTCCTTGCCTGGCCCAGAATAGCTCTCTGCATTCTGCTGATCTTCGTAATACTGCGTCCGCGGGGCCGTACAAAAGCAGATCGCTTAGAAATTCAAAGGTATCAAGAAAGGTTGTTTTACCGCTCGCATTAGGACCTGCTAAAACTTGAAAGCTTCGGAGCGGCTGTCTTATATATCTTAAACAACGATAATTATAGGCTTCCACCAAACTTATCATTACTGTTCTCCGCTAACCAGGAGTTTAGTTTGCATAATCGCATATAGGTGTTAAGACTATCATTGTTATTCTTGATTGTAGCTTAATCTGGGCTTCTGATCTTATATATTTTATACTATGGTAGTTGGAAGTAAACCTTAAATCTACGGGCAGGAGGGGAAAGTATATGAACCAGGATAATCTGGCGCAGAGGAAGTGCGTGCCTTGCGAGGGGGGCGCTGAACCGTTGAAAAAGGAAGCGGCCGTCGAGCTGTTGAAGATGGTGGAAGGATGGGAATTGTCCGATGCGTCGGGGATCGGGAAAAAATTCAAGTTCAAGAATTTTAAGGAGGCCATGGACTTCGTGAATAGTGTGGCCCGATTAGCCGAAGAGCAGGGCCATCATCCCGACTTTCATATCTACTACAACAGGGTGGAACTGTTCCTCACCACTCACGCCATCGGCGGCCTGTCTGAAAACGATTTCATAATGGCGGCCAGGATTGATGGTCTGAGTTAAGCCTCGTTCAAAATAGGAGAGCTTTTCTTTCTGTTTCTATTTTTATACAGGGCGCAGGTTTTAAAATCGTATTTTTTTATTGAATGTCTTCGGCGGTTAATGTTAAATGAGATCTATCGGGATTCGCTGATAATTTGCTTTGTATGTAAAATTTGTTAATTCAAAGGAGGATAAGATGAAGAAGGTATTTGAAGCGCTGGTCTATATCTCTTTCTTTTCGGCGGTGATCTCCACCATCTTATTCATTATCGCGCACTTCGCCGACGTTACACCGTTGAACACGTCTCCCCGCTCCATTGCGGGTTTCGCGTTACTGAGCATGGTCTGGTTGATAGTTTTCGATATAATGGAGAAACGGTGCGCAAAAGCATAAGCAACAGACAGTAACTCAGCCGGGGGCTCACGGACCGGTAATGCAAGGAAGAAGGATTCGCCTGCAGGCATCATTCGGAGACGGTGAACTCCCTGCTGGCAAGGAGCGTCTCATCCGAGGAGAGGACTTCCACCCTCCATTTACCAATCATCCAGCGACCTTTCAGGGTCTTGTAACTCCAGGTGCGGAAGGTGGGGTACTTGACGTCCAGGGTCACCTCGCCGACCCTTTTCCCTCCATGGTAGTAGACGTGCTTGATGAAGGTGGGGGTGGTGCCTGCTTTAATTTTAGTCCAGGTATAAATTCTTCCGTCTGAAAGAGATGCCTCTGAGATAGGTTCCACCGGCTCCATGTTGAATACTTCCTTGCATAAAACCATCTCCGCTACTATTGTTTCTCCAGGGTCCTGTGCATAGGCCATATTATCCCCTGAGGATAGCGGGATAACGGAGAGTACAAGGAACAGCCCAGAAATCAATACGGATACCGACAGCAACAAACAGAATGTTCGATGGCTTTTCTCAGTTTGAACGCAGCTCATATCCTTCTCCCAACGTGTAATAATAGATAAGGTTCCAAACCCGTAAGACATCGCAAACAAGACTTAACCTATGTTATAAACTAACTATCTGTTATTTTAACCTTGTTTATCCCTATCCTGTCAAGGGAAAAGGTAGGTGGCGTTTTTGAAGGCTTTAGATTTTCAAGCACGTTTCAGAACCGGAAGGTCCGTTGTCATGGGGACCAGAGGTATGGTGGCCAGCAGCCAGCCTCTGGCCTCGGCAGAGGGAATCAAAATTCTTATGCAGGGCGGAAGCGCAGCCGATGCAGCAGTGACCATGGCGGCAACGCTTCAGGTGCTGGAGCCTATGATGACGGGCCTGGGTGGAGATATGTTCGCTCTCTATTACGATGAGAGGGAGCAAACATTACATGGTCTGAATGCAAGCGGCCGCTCTCCGGCGGCCATCAGCAGGGAATACCTTGTCGGCAGGGGGATGAGCAGAGTCCCCGAGGAAGGTTTTTGCCCGGTTATGGTCCCTGCGGCACTGAAGGGATGGGCCATTCTTCATGAAAGGTTCGGTTCCATGGAATTCGATGCCCTGCTGCAGCCTGCCATCCGCTTCGCCAGGGAAGGCTTCCCCGTGGCTCCAAAGACCGCAGCATTGTGGGCACAGTACGTGGAGAAGCTGAAGCGCTTCCCCGCCGCTTCCTCCACCTATTTGATAGATGGCAGGGCCCCGCTCGCCGGGGAATTATTCAGGCAACCCGACCTCGCTGGTACAATCGAGAAAATTGCCCGGAAGGGCATCGATGAATTTTATAGTGGCGAGACGGCTGAAAAGATAGCAGATTACTTCTTAAAGAATGGCGGCCTGCTGGCCCAAGAGGATCTCGAGGAGTGCAGCGTTCAGTGGGTTAAGCCCATCAGCACCGAATACATGGGGCATACTGTTTACGAACTGCCGCCTAACGGCCAGGGCATGATGGTTATCGAGGCTCTGAACATCCTCAAGAAATTTGATCTATCTAAACTTCACCATAATTCTTCCGAATACATACATATAATGATAGAGGCTACCAGACTTGCTTTCGCTGATGCGTATAAATTCGTGGCCGACCCCGATGTTGTTGATATACCCGTCGAAGAACTCATTTCTCAGGAGTATGCTGCGGGAAGGGCAAACCTGATAGATACCGGGAGGGCCATTGCCGAACCGGAGGCGGGGATTCCAGGCATAAAAGGAGATACTACCTACTTTACCGTTGTGGATAGGGATTTGAATGCAGTTTCTTTCATCAACAGTATTTTCCATCCCTTCGGGGCTGGTGTGGTAATCGATGGGATGGGGGTGTGTCTGGGAAACAGGGGGTGCCTGTTCAGCATGGAGAGGGGCCATCCCAATGTGATTGCGCCCAGGAAGCGCCCCTATAACACCATAATACCTGCCATGCTTTTCAGGGACGATAAGCCTGTCCTATCCTTCGGCGTCATGGGCGGGTTCATGCAGCCTCAGGGCCATCTTCAGGTTATTTCAAACCTGCTCAATTTCGGCATGAACATACAGGAGGCGATAGAATCTCCTCGCTACCGCGTGATGGAAGCGGGGACGATGGCCCTCGAAAAGGGATTCAGTCCTGACGCTGCCGAAGCCCTGTCTGCAAAAGGGCACGAAATTCAGGACGGCGGACAGGTCTTTTTCGGCGGCGCCCAGGGCATAGTGATAAACCGCGAGCGGGGTGTATTCGAAGGGGGATCCGATCCCCGCATGGACGGTTGTGCGATAGGCTGGTAATTTTTTACACTATTTCAGGAGAGGTCAAAAATGCGTATCAAATTAATCCTTTTGACCATATTTATTCTTGCTGCTGTTGCTGCGAAGGCCGATACCAGATATGAGTATATGCGGAGCAAGGTCTATCTGAATTATGAAGTAGCAGCGAAGAGGACCGGTGCTTTAGAGGATATACCTGTATTCAAAGGCACGGTGATTAACCGGGGTGACAAACCGCTCAGGCTTGTAGAGATAACCCTCAGCTTTCTTGACCAGTACGGCAGTCCTTCCAGGAAGATGATATTCTATCCGGTGAAGTATTACAAATACCTGATCGGTTCCCACGGCATACCACTGCAATCGAAATATGAGACCGATTTTAACTACCTGTGCAGGGATTGCTCTATGAGATGGTTTCAGAACTTCAAGGCCGAAGTTACCGATGTCGATTTCGTCAAGGAGGGCTTTTCTCTGAACCGCTTGTACAATCCTTTCGTAGTCCTATACGAAAAGATGCAATCGATCAAGAAATAGCCCCTGAACGAAATTTACAAATCGGCTTAAAGCTGGATGTGGATGATGTACAATGCCCCGTATTTTCGGGGCATTGTTGTTCCCGGCTCAGAAGTCTCCCTGAAGGGCTTCATGCTGGAAAAAAGTGGATGTATGACCGCTTACATATTAAATTTACTAAAAAAGCATATTTTAGGTTGTTGCTACAAATTAAATTCAACAGGCGAAAGCTGCGTGTGTACATATCGAGTGGGAGGAGGGCTCATGAGCCGAAAGAAAATTTTCCCGATGGCGGTGGCGTGGATCATGGTCGCTCTTTTCGTTTTTGCAGGTCGCGCTCAGGCAGGAACAGATCCCCGAGACGCCATGGGTATAGTTAAAATCGAAAAGCCGGAACCGGCTCCTGATTTCACTTTGAAAAATACGAAGGGTCGGGAAGTCAGCCTCAGTGATTTCAAGGGCAAGGCTGTTTTCCTTACCTTCTGGGCCACCTGGTGACCTACCTGCAGGAAGGAGTTTCCTTCCGTGCAGAGGCTGTATGACCGCTACAAGGACAGGGGTTTCGAGGTATTGGCCGTTTCCGTGGACGACTTTGCGGACAAGGTGCCCAACTATATGCAGGAAATGAATCTGACATTTCCCGCCCTTCTGGACGCCAGGAAAAAGGTAGCCAGGCTCTACGGTTTCTGGAGCACTCCGACCACTTTCTTCGTAACCAGGGAAGGGATGCTAATCGGCTCGAGGGTCGGGGGAAGAGATTGGGAGAGTGATAATGCTGCAGAGTTCATGGAATGGTTCCTGAAGCAATAGGGGCGGGTTCAAGCCCGCCCCTGAGCTTTTTCCTTCAGGCATAGCCTATATTACAGCCAACTCTTTTCTGAGTTCTTCTGCCTCACTTATGATATCCTGAACTACTTGTTTGACGGGCTTGATATCGTGGATTAACCCGGCTGCCTGTCCGATTGCGAAGGTGCCTCCGTTCAGGTCTCCGCTTAACATCGCCTCGCGCCCTACCTGCCCGCTTATGATAGTCATGAGCTCTTCGAGGGTGGCGCCGTGTTCCTCCATCTCGGCCACTTTTTCGGCTGCCTCGTTATGCATAACCCGGGCGGCGTTTCTTATGGAGCGCTCTATCATCATGGTATCGGTCTCTTTGGCGCCGACGATCCATTCCTTGAAGTTTCGGTGTATGATGCACTCCTCAGTAGCCACGAACCGGGTGCCCATGACGATTCCGGATGCTCCCAATGCCAGCGCGGCCAGAAAGGTGCGTCCATTGGCGATACCGCCCCCTGCGATCACCGGAATATTCAGCGCCTGCACCGCTCTGGGGATAAGTATGAAGGTGGTGACATCATCCATGCCTGGGTGCCCCGCACATTCGAACCCGACTATGGTCACCGCATCGGCCCCCACGGACTGTGCTTTCTGAGCGAATCGTACGGCGGGAACCTTGTGGATGAGTTTTATGCCGGCTTCTTTCAGGCGGGGTACGTATGGTTCCGGGCTGCGGCCTGATGTCTCGACCACAGGCACTCCTTCTTCGATTATGGCTTCGAAATATGCATCGGTCATATCTCCGGCCGCCAGTCCCGGCAGCATCGAGACATTGACTCCGAAGGGCTTGTCCGTCAAGTCTTTGCACTTGCGTATTTCATCGCGGAGTTCCTGTTTGGAGGGGAAAGATGCTGCGGTGATGAAACCGAGGCAGCCCGCCTCGGAGACGGCGGCGACAAATTCCCCCCTGGCCAGCCACTGCATCCCGCCCTGAATTATGGGGTATTCTATACCTAACATTTCGGTGAGCTTGGTCTTGAAGGGCATGATCATCTCCTTATATAGCGTGTGGGTTGATTTATGCTTAGTCTAAGGCATTTTTAGCAGTTTTGCGCCATCTGTTCAAGCCTAAATTAAAGTCTGGAAGGTTGCAAACAACTTTACCCTAATCCTCTTAACCGCCCTGAGCAGCACAAGGCCTGTCTCTTGTATAATAGGTCAGGTATGAAATAATAGAAATAACTTGTTATGGGCGTGGCAGACCGTCCGCCCCTACGTAAACCGTTCGCGCGGTGGGCGGGATAAAAGCGCTATCGAGTGCGGAGACCCGACAGCACGGAGAATACAAACTCCGCCTCGCCCACAATCCCCCTTCTCTGTTAACGGAGAGGGGGGCCCGGGGGGTGAGGTTTGGGAAGGCATTAGGGCGCAGCAAGGAGCGCTCCTACGTTTTGTGGGACGGAATGCCCCCACCCCGGCCCTCCCCGTTTATACGGACGGGAGATGGGGTCGTGGGGTGATTATTTTTGGCAGAAGATGTAGCCGAGGAATTTGTATGTGAGCAGGGCGGCGGTGAAATCCGGCGCCACCATGTTCGAGATGGGGCAGAGCTCGACGACGTCGAAGGCCACCACCTCTTTTTGCCGGGCAACCCGACGTAGTATGCTGAGAAGCTGGCGCCAGCGGAGGCCGCCCGGCTCGGGTGTCCCCACGGAGGGCATCTCGGAGGGATCGAAGACATCCAGGTCTATGGTGACGTAAACCTTGTTCGTTAAATTATCAATGATGTCATCGGCCGCTTTCTGCCCTTCTGTCGCTTCCCGGGAGGTAACTACGGGGAGATTTTTTTCGTTTATATACAGGTATTCCTGCTCGCTCATGCTGCGTACGCCGACAAAAGAGACGGGGCATCTTATATCTTCATCCTCTATGATTCGTAGCGCGACGGACCCATGTCCGTACCTGGCGCCCTCGTATTCGTTTCTCAGGTCTGCGTGGGCATCCAGGTAGAGGACGCTGAGGTCCTCGTATTTTCCCCTGGCGGCGCGAACCGCGCCTATGGTCAACGAATGCTCCCCGCCGAGAAGGACGGGGAACTTGCCGTCATTGAGAAGCCGGCTTATCACTTCCGACACCACGTTTGTGTTCTCACGGGGGGAACTCACGGACGGCTCTATTTCGCTCATGGTATGTATGCCCATGGCGCGGTAGATTTCCGTACCCAGCTCCATGTCGAAGAGTTCAATGTTTCGTGATGCGCTTATTATGGCTGCCGGGCCTTCACGAGCGCCCGAGCGCCAGGTGGTTGTAGAATCGTAGGGGAAGGGTACGACGACGACTCTGGATTTTTCGTACTCGGTGTACTCCTTGAAGGGCAGGCCTGCGAAGTTGTAAGGATATGACTTGTACAATTTTAGATTCACCCGTTATATGAAAAGCCTTTTATTCTCGAGCATTTAACTCCCCGACTCCACCGAATCACAGGGTGTTCAGTTCTTTTACTATTTGGACGAGTAAACCCCTCCCACACCCTCCCCGCCACGGGGAGGGCAAAGAGGAGCTATCTCTTTTAGCAGGTTTCCCCACCCTTCCCTAATTCCTCGCATACCTTCTCTATGCGCAACAAATTATTTCACTTCATATAAAAGCTTAATTCACGATTTACCGCGGTGAGCAAAAATTTCAATCAAAACGGGGGACTGGATAAATCCCTGCCCCCCGCTGCATTTTACTATGTGCCTCCAAAAAGGCAATGGGTTTAAAGTTGATACTGAGATTAATAAAAACGATCCAAGGATTTAACGTTGTAGTTTTCGATTTTGAGTTTATTGAGTATGGTTT
>CAYVLI010000055.1:0-1692 GCA_964452105.1 uncultured Nitrospinota bacterium | reverse complement strand
CGATCCAAGGATTTAACGTTGTAGTTTTCGATTTTGAGTTTATTGAGTATGGTTTCAAGTATTTCTTCGCTGCTGACCCTGCTGCCGCAGGTGAAAACATCTATGGCGACTTTCCCTTCCTCGGCGTAGGTGTGCGCTGAGATGTGGCTTTCGTCCAGCATAATGAACACCGTACACCCGGGGGGAGAGTTGTGGCCGAACCTGTACCTGGAGGTACTTATTATGTTGGCGTTGGCAGCCCAGGCGGCCTCCGCCATAACCTCCATCAACATTTTGTCGTTCAAACAAGTTTCCATGGGCACGTTGGTACAGTCGACGATTAGATGTTTTCCCTTAGCCATAGGCAATCTTCTCCAGGATTTCGGAATCCCAAATAAATTTACGCTTCCTCCTGTTGGACAGAACCTTCTGGCAGGTCTGCATGGTTGCGCCTATGATTAGCGGTAATCCGATGGTTGCATCGATGTGCACCATAACCTCCCTTGCTTTTTCGGAGATTTTACCCCAGGACTGAGCTTCCTTGAAAGTGCAGCCGCTGAGGCCGCCCCACTTGGCGTCATCCGTGGTTATCTGGATGGCGTAGTCGTGGCCCTTCTGACCCAGACCCAGTGTGTCCAGGAGGGGCGATAGCTGCTGTATGTAGTTCTTGGGAACACCGCCTCCCACGTAAACCACGCCGCTACGCCTGGCCTGGTATTTAATCTGCATGATTTCGAAGTTATCTCTGAGCTGGTCTATGCACAGAGGGGTTTTCCCTTCCTTCCTTCGTTCTCTATAGTGAAGGGTGAGGCCGATGCCTATGGCTGAATCGCTGAGCGCCGGCACGAATATGGGCACTCCTTCCTTGTGAGCAGACCGAAGTATTGAATTCGGGTCTTCGATGAGAGAACCCAGTATATCCATGAACTCCCTGGATGAATAGGTTTTGGGCTCCAGCCCGTCTGCTATCCTGGCTACCTCTTCCTCCACTCGGCCGAACTCTTCATCAATTGCCAGCGTATCATAAATTCGGTCCAGCCCGTGCTTCATCAGTTCTGTGTCATCTATTTGCTCAGGCCCGATGTAGTGCCTGAAGCCCATTCCCTCCAGCAGGTCGTGCGACATATTGGCCCCGGTTGAGACCAGAACGTCGATCATCCCCTTGCAAATCATATCGGCTATGATCTTTCTCATTCCTGCGGGTACCATTGCGCCCGAAAGACCGAGAAAGATAACAGCCTCTCTGTCCTTCAGCATCTCGGTCATGACCTGGTGGCAGCGAGAAATATTTCGGCTCTGAAAGGAACTGGTCCCGAAGGCTTCGACCAGGTCGCTGATGCTGGTTGTTTTGGACAGATCGATGTGTCTGATAGGATGCTGCAGGTAATCGATTTTCCTCATTTTATTCTGTATAGCACAACGCATTTCGGGCGTCAAGACTGTTTTATTCTCCCGGCCAAATAACTCATAAATTTTTCTTCTTATTTTGAAACAGGGTTCGGGGAAGGAGGGCCGTCTCTCGATTAAAGGCCGGTTAATCTGAGCGATGCCTAAAATATTTTGCTTAATTTATATTCTCTGTGCTACTATTTTTCAAGAGGTAAGTTGAAATTAAAAGATATTTCATCCATAGGTCGGGAAAGGAGGAAGCCATGCTAACCGATTGCCATATTCACGTTGATTCTTACCGTGAAGAAGAGCTTAAAGAGGTTC
>CAYVLI010000054.1:3761-11067 GCA_964452105.1 uncultured Nitrospinota bacterium | reverse complement strand
TGGCGGCAGAAATAAAAGCACAAATTGTACTCACCGTGGGCAGCGATTGCGCAGTGGGCAAGATGACCGCGGCCCTTGAAATCGAACGGGAAGCATCGAAAAGAGGCAGAAAGGCCCTCTTCCTGGCTACCGGCCAGACCGGCATCATGATAGCAGGCTTCGGCATGCCCATAGACAGAGTTATAGGGGATTTCATGTCGGGGGCCATGGAAAAGTTGATACTGGAGCATGCCGCCGATAACGACCTGCTCCTCATCGAAGGGCAAGGCTCGCTTCTCCATCCGGGCTATTCGGGAGTGACCCTAAGCTTAATGCATGGCGCCATGCCCACGGAGATGATACTTTGCCATGAGATGGGCAGGAGATTTATAAGGGATTCCAATATCGAGATACCTCCTCTGAAAGAAGTAATACGAATATATGAGGAGATGTGCCTCCCTCCACGCAAAGCCCGGGTCGTAGGAATAGCCCTGAACTGCTTCCGTATGGACGAATCGGAAGCTCGGAAAGCTGTGCAGGGAGTCAGGGAAAGCACCGGTTTGCCTACAACCGACGTGTTGAGGTTCGGAGCAAAAGAGCTCATGGATGCCTTGGATGCGGCATACCCTGCCCGAAACGACGATAACCGGCCCTGATGCCGGTTGCCCTGAAACTGTACCCTCGAAAAAAAAGGAACTCAATTGAAACTCACCTGGCAGACCATTGACCTTCTTTTGAAAGACCCTTTCACGACATCCAGGGAAACCAAAAGGATAAAACAGAACGTTATATTTCGTGCCGCAGAGGGTTCTCACGCCGGCATCGGCGAAGCGGCGCCCTCCCCCTTTTACGGCCAGAGTGTGGATTCGGTTCTGGAGACCCTGAGAAACCTGGAAGGCGGCGCGCTAAAAAACTTCAGTGACCTTGAGGCGCTCCTCAAAAACAGAGGTTTTATGAACGAAGGCGACATGGCCGCCAGGACCGCCGTGGATATTGCGTTGCACGATCTGGCAGCCAGGAAGGCAGACATGCCGCTTTATGAATACCTGGGCCTGAGCCCGAACATCATTACCAAAACCTCCTTTACCATCGGGATCGGACCGCAGGAGGTCATGCTGGAGAAAGTCAAGAGGGCAACGGAATACCCCGTACTTAAGATAAAGCTGGGCTTCGAAGGGGACATCAAGGCGCTGGAAGCCATCCGCAAGGAAACCGACAGTGTCTTGAGGGTGGACGTCAACGGCGGCTGGCCTTTGGAAAAAGCCGTGGCGAATCTGCCTGTTTTGAGTTCACTGGGTGTGGAATACCTGGAACAGCCTCTCCCCAGGGGGAGGCTGGAAGAGCTTCGGAAGCTGAAGAAGATGTCCCCTATACCGATTATAGCGGATGAGGATGCAGTGGCGCCGGAGGATATTCCGGGTCTGTCTGGAGCTGCGGATGGAATCAACGTGAAGCTGATGAAGTGCGGGGGCATCGGACCCGCTTTGCGCATGATAAAAGAGGCCAGGAAGTCGAGCCTCAAGGTTATGCTGGGTTGCATGATAGAGAGTTCGGTGGGGATAACGGCGGCGGCTCATCTGGCTTCACTGGCCGACTACCTGGATCTGGACGGAAACCTGCTGATAGAAGACGACCCTTTTACAGGCGTCAGGTGTGAAAGGGGCCGAATGGTCCTCCCCCGTGGGCCAGGGCTCGGAATTAAAGAGAGGTAGAGGCCTCGTAATAAAAAAAGGGCCGGTTGCCCGGCCCTTTTTCATGACTGCTCCTATCTGACTTATATACCGGCGGCGCCGACATGCTCGACTGCGTTTAACAGTGATTCTTCACCTTGCGCGCCATTCTCCGGCGCCAGTACCCGGTACTCCTGAGGAGCGGCCTTGACTTCCGCCTCGACCTTCTTCAGAAATAGGGTGGCCCCTTCTCCCTCCTGTGTTTCTTGCAGGTAGACCTGGGCATCGTCATAATCAAATCCTAATGCCGAAGCGGTACCCACGACAGCCGCGTTGAATCCGAAGACCAGACCCAGTGAAAGAGCTGCAACAGTTATTAACCTTTTCATTTTTTAATCTCCTTTTCGTTTTATTTCCCTTGCGATATTTTTGTAACTACACTTATTGCTTATTACAATTAGTAATATATACAAGAATTCAGGTTTGTCAATACCTGAAATAACTTTTTTTCTCTCTTTAAAACAAATCGGCACGGAAATAAGCAGGAGTATTTGAAACGAACGTGCTGAATTTGGGGCCGGAATAACCCACTGGTTCTCATTCTCGACCTTTCTGAGGCCAGGTAGCCGATGGCAGTCATGTTCACGGCGCCTGCGATCATCAACGCCATTGTTAGATATACCCCTATCATTTGCATAACAACCATCTCTTCTGAATTTAAACATCCCGCCGCTCCATGATCAGCCCGCTTTATATTATACTATAATACATCAATATTCATAATAGTCAAGATATAAATTTACTATAATCCTAATATCACATACTATAGTATGGATTTATGTTTTAATAATCATTATGTTTTATTTAACATCATGGTTTGTAAAAAGATTCCCTCGGAAAAGACTAATCCTCCTCTTCTTTTCCTGGGAATTGCGGGGTGTTCTACCTAATAGCAGGACTTCTATGGCGATATCATCTAAATAACGGCTTGTTGAAGAGCTCTTTCAAGGATGTCGCATCAGATTTTTGTGCGGTTGGATGGCGTCAACATGGAATCGGCCCTAACTTCCAAGATTAAAATTTTGATCGACTCGTATGAGGTGCGTTAATTCTCCTAATTTATAAATATCTTTCCTCCAGTTACTCTAACCTCATCAGCTTTTTTATCCCAGGGTAGAAAATGCAATCAGTGCTCTTCCTCTATTTTAAGTAAATCCTGAAAAAGTGGTTGTAGCAAAACAAAAACCGTAGGAGCGCCTTCCAGGCGCGAAAATCGCGGCAAGATGCCGCTCTTACAGGGGGCTTGGAGAATCCAGGAAATTTCAGGTAATCGTTAAAACCCCGGAATATCTACTTTTTCAGGGTTCACTTTAATTAACTTTCTATCTTATCTCTCGGATAAAGTCAGAGATTAGATCGCCTCGTATTCATCTTCCTCGAATTCTTCGCTGTCCTCGAGGTCTTCCAGGGATCTGATCCGTAGAATTTTATTATCCCTCGGTTGTTTCGCCCTTTTACCTTCAGGCCTTTCTTCGTCCCAACTCCTCTGTTTACCTCCCTCCCTGAAACGGTTCCATTTGCCCCTCTGGTTTTTTATGTCCCTATCCTCTCTGCCGCTACCCATCTCGCTCTCCTTAAAAAGTTTTTCTCCTTCCTCCTGTATGGGTTATTGGCTGCCCGGTCATCATTTTTATAATATGGCTACGTCAAACCTTTGCCAAATGGTGACTGGCATGATTTAATATTGTGTATATTTTTTATTTATATCCGGGAGATTTACAAATCAAGAGGTCTGGCAAATTTTTTAAACTCCCTCATCATTATTTTTCGGACATCGAAGCCACGGGGTTTAGAAATATGTTTATCCAGGAGTCGAATTCAGCTTTCAGCCGTTCCTATAGGTTCCACGACCTGAGATATAACTTTACTTCGCATCTGATAATGAAGGGGGCGGATTTAGTAACCGTAAAAGAGCCCCTTCGTCACAAGCCCATTGGGATGACTCTTAGATATGCACACCTGAGTCCGGCTCATAAAGCGGAAGCCATGGCGGTGTTGGATGAAATAGGCGGGGGGGAAAACGACACCATATACGACATCAAGGTGAACGATGCTGATTTTTAAAACACGTAACTCATTGATTTGGTTGGCGCGCCTGGCAGGATTCGAACCTGCGGCCCACGGATTAGAAGTCCGTTGCTCTATCCAACTGAGCTACAGGCGCACCGTATATTTTTCTTGAGTACTTAAAAAGTACAATTCCATGCCCGCCCGTTAACAGCATCGCTACAGGTGGGGGTCCAGCCCCGCATCGAGAGCTGTGCGGCACTCTCGCCTGTGGGCGGGGCGCATCTATTGAAATATGAGTCTTTCAGCGCTTGTTTTCCAGCGGTTTGTGAAGCCGACCCTGTTTTTAAATAAGATATCTTCATCGTCAGGTCTCTTTTTATAAAATTCCAGTGTTTCCGTCAAGGGTTCGTTAATACAAATCTACTATACCTCTTTTTTACACCGGCAATCCTTCTGAATTTTTGAGAAAAGTCCTGTTGGATTAACGGTTGACCGGTGCGGTCTTAATGGATTACCATGCTCTGAAGTCGTCAATCTGGTATTTGTTCTGTAAATTCGGGAAGAAATCTTATTCGGATTTCCAACAAGGCGCTTCTGGACACAACCAAGCGGGGTCGCGGAAAATAAGAGAATGGGTATTGCTGTCGCATAATTCCGACCGGCTAACTGGTCAGGGGGTCAGGGACATGGATTTTTCTCTGAAATACACCGGTGAACAGGAAAGATTCGCAAGGGAAGTCCGGGATTGGCTGGACGAAAACATCCCCGAGGGTCTCGACACCAAGAGGGATGCTCAAAGGATGAGCTATGAGGAATTCCAGATACGGCGCCAATTCGCCAAAAAACTGGGCGCTAAAGGCTGGCTCTATCCGACATACCCCCCTGAATATGGCGGAGGGGGGCTGAGCGCAGAAGAGAGCATCGTCATCAACGAAGAGCTGGCCAGGAGAAACCTGGCTCTTCCCATCGTTATGGATTGGACGATCCTGGCGGCGCCTGCCATACTCGTCTGCGCCACAGAGGAGCAGAAAAAGCGTTTCCTGCCGCTCATGCTTCGGGGAGAAGCCCTGACCTGGCAGTTAATGACGGAACCCGAGGCCGGGACGGATGTGGCCAACCAGAAAACGAAGGCCGTTCGACACGTCCGCGATGGAGACCATTTTATCATAAACGGGCAGAAGATTTTCGTCGGGGGGATGTTTCCACCGCCCGATCAGATGTACCTGCTGTCATGCAGCGATCCCGATGCTCCGCGGCATCAGAACCTCTCCGGCTTTATCATACCAGGTGATTTGCCAGGCATTACCATTCACCCGCTCGATCTTTTTCCTTTGAGCACTTACGCTGCGGTCAGCGGACCATCTGGCGCAGTAGCCGAAGCTGTTAAAAATACCATCTTCTTCGATGACGTCAGGATTCACGAGTCCTGCCTCATCGGAAAAGAGGGCGATGGATGGAAGGTGACCGGCGCGACTTTTTCAGTCGAGCATGGCGGCGGGCACGCCGGCAGGATACCTCGTAATTATATTGCGGAAAAGTTTCTCGCCCAGTGCCGGGAAAATCCGAACATCGCTGCGCGTTTAAAGGAAAACCCGCATCTCAGGGAGCAAGTGGTGAACATCCACATTTTCTCCCAGGTGGAGCGGCTGCTCTCCTTGCGGAATGCGGCCGGTAAGGGGGGCGACTTCGGCGGACCGCAACTGATGGTCTATCAGAAGCTGGGCGGCGCCAGGTTCATCTCAGACATGGCCGCTGTCCTGGGTCCCCATGCTTTCACCGATGACGAGCAGTGGATGATGGACGAGGGCATCTTCGAGGTCGGCCAACGCTGTGGGATTTGTCTCGCTCCTGGCGGCACACCGGAAGCCATGAAGATTATCATATCTCGCGCGCTCGGCATAGGCCGGTAGATTCCACGACGGCTCATCGCACGATGAAAGCCGTTTAATAGAGGGAGGTAAAGAATGGCTCTGGACCTGGAATTCACGGAAATCGAGGAGATGTTGAGGGACACGGCGCTCAAGTTCATCCCACCCGACGAAACCATACAGACCCTGTTTGAAAAAACCGACACCGGCTATACGGAGGAGATGTGGCAGAAAGTTAAGGAAATGGGATGGCTCGGGATCATCATACCGGAAGAGTACGGCGGCACGGAGCTTCCTCTGACCAGCGCCGGGGTCTTGTTCGAAGCCCTCGGAACCGGCCCTCTGCCCGGCCCCTACTTTTCCTCCGGGATACTGGGTAGTTTGATCGTCATGACCGCCGGCAACGAGGAACAGAAAACGCAGATTCTGCCCGCCATCGCTACCGGCGCACAGGTGGCCGCACTGGCCTTAACCGAACCCACTTACAGCTGGGAGCCCCGAGGGGTGGAGACGACGGCCTCTTCCC
Organism: uncultured Nitrospinota bacterium; assembly: GCA_964452105.1. Taxonomy (GTDB): domain Bacteria; phylum JAUXIQ01; class JAUXIQ01; order JAUXIQ01; family JAUXIQ01; genus CAYVLI01. The sequence continues at coordinate 4,954 of CAYVLI010000054.1, read as the reverse complement.
GCAGCGGGGGTTTTGTCCTCGATGGCCTGAAGCTTTTCACAATGGATGCCGCAGCCGCCACGCATCTGATAGTCGTCGCCAGGACGGAGACCGATTCAAACCCCGAAAAAGGACTATCCCTCTTCTGGGTGGATAAAGAGACGCCGGGAGTATCCGTGCGAAGGGTTCCCGGTTTCCTGGCCGGGGCAAATTTCTCTATAAAGCTGGATTCGGCGAAGGTGCCCGAATCGGCCCTGATAGGGCGGAAAGGCGAAGGATGGCCGTCGCTCAGAGAAGCCATAACCAGAGCCATACCGGTCTTTTGCGCCTACAAGGTGGGGGGATGCCAGTCGCTGCTCGACAAGGCCGTGGAATACAGCCGTATCAGGGTTCAGTTCGGAAAGGCCATCGGCCGGTTCCAGAGGGTTCAGGATTTAATCATCGATATGCTTCATAACCTGGAAGCGGCTCGCTGGACCACCTATGAGACCTTGTGGAAAATCGACTCCCAAAGGCCCTACGCAGAAAGCGTCCACATGACCAAGGCCGTGGCCAGCCAGGCCTACTGGGATACGTGCACTCTGGCGCACCAGGTGTTCAGCGGCATCAGCTACGCAAGGGAGAGCTCGATCAGCTTTCACACCCGAACCTCCCGTTATCTCTACAACTTCCTGGGGGAGCCCGCCTACCACCGGCAGCAGCTGGCTAATCTCTTGATCGATTGAAGGAGGCCGAAATAAAAGTTTGCCTCCCCGGGAAGGAATTTCTTCGCTGCACTCGGAACGGCAGCGATTATGCTTTCCGTAAAGATGGGGGTGCGATCATCCGATATTATTAGAGTGGAGTTTTCATCCATGAAGCGCTTATCGCAGTAGTGTTATGTTGATAAATCTTAATTTTGAGGAATCGGGTTTTCTGTTGTAATTGCTGTACCGTTTGGGATCAGGATGGAAAAAATATTCAATTTAATATACTACAGCGCCTATTTATCCGCTGCCACGGGCGTCATATTATTGATAATCTCGCTATTCTCAGATATTTCACAACCCGGCTTGTCTCCCAAAGATGCAGCGGGCTCCGTGTTAATCAGTGTGCTGATAATATTCATTTTTAAAATAATGAAGAAACGATATACGTAAGTAATGATGAAGGCAATTAACTCCTCGAACTATTCTCAAATGAGCGCTGAAGAATTACCTTTTCATACTTATCTG
>CAYVLI010000054.1:1495-3661 GCA_964452105.1 uncultured Nitrospinota bacterium | reverse complement strand
CTCCTCGAACTATTCTCAAATGAGCGCTGAAGAATTACCTTTTCATACTTATCTGTCAGAGGGCGGCGCTTCTTGGATAAATTCACCTCTGATTATGTGCAAAGAGGCCGCTTCTCATCTCCGCGGCATTCACCGCCGGATTGCCACCCGTCTTCCCCGTTTTTCTACAGGAAAGATGTTAAGAGATACTTCTTCGGGCGGGTCTCTAACATATTTAATCCCCTGACCATAGAAACGCCAGCTACAAATCTCTGTTTTTATAAAAATATATGCTACTCTTTTCCAGGCTGCAGAATGGGCAGGGTAAAAAGAGAAGTTCAACGCTTCGCCCTCGACGAAAAAATAACAAGATAAGAATTTGTAGTTTCCTTTACATATTGTTGAATTAATGATTCTCATATTTGTTAACTGAAATTGTAATAGGGGGAGGGTTATGCAGGAGAGTCGGCGGAGCGGTATCAGGCTCGACGGCCAGACGGCGATCGTGACGGGAGCAAGTTCGGGAATCGGCGCTGGTATAGCAAGGGAAATGGGTGAGGCGGGCGCCAACGTGGTGGTTAACTATGCCGGCAATGCCGGGGGGGCCGACGATGTAGTAAGGGAGATAACTGATCGGGGCGGAAATGCTCTGGCCGTGCAAGCAGATGTCAGCAAAGAGGCGGACGTCCGCGTCATGTTCGGCAAGGCCGTCGAACGGTACGGTACGGTCGATATACTGGTAAACAACGCAGGAGTACAAAAAGATTCGGCTTTCCTGGACATGACCCTTGAACAGTGGAACAGAGTGCTGAGCATCAACCTTACCGGGGCGTTTCTGTGCGCCAGGGAAGCTGCCAGGGAGTTCGTATCCCGTGGAAACGAAGAGGGGCGGTTGCTGGCCATAGGCAAGATTATCTTCATAAGTTCGGTCCACGAAATAATTCCCTGGGCCAGACACGTGAACTACGCCGCATCCAAAGGAGGTATCATGTTGTTCATGAAAACCATAGCACAGGAACTCGGCCCCATGAAGATACGCGTTAACAGTATCTCGCCGGGCGCCATCAGGACGCCTATCAATCGCACCGCCTGGGAAACGCCGGAGGCCGAAGAAAAACTCCTGACTCTGATCCCTTACGGTAGGGTCGGCGAACCTGTTGACATAGCCAGGGCCGCCGTCTGGCTTGCTTCGGACGAGTCTGACTACATTCACGGCGCCAGCATAATCGTTGACGGAGGCATGACGCTATACCCGGGCTTCGCCACAGGGGGATGAGCTTGTCACGAATAGAGGATGCGCTGCTTAATCACTGGCCTGAATACCTCATGGAGGCCGCAGGTCTGGGCCTGTTCATGATGGCGGCGGGGCTGTTCACTACATTACTTGAACATCCGCACTCGCCCGTGCACCAGGCGATTGCCGATCCTGTGACGAGAAGAGCCCTGCTGGGCCTTGTAATGGGGTTGACCGCCACGGGATTTATCTACTCTCCGTGGGGACAGCAGTCGGGGGCTCACCTTAACCCGGCCATGACTATGACGTTTATGGCTCTCGGCAAGGTGGCCTTCTGGGATGCGGTCTTTTACGCAGCGGCCCAGTTCTTTGGAGGTGCGCTCGCGATTTTGCTGGTAGCGGCGCTCCTTGGCGCCGTTTTTGCGGAGCCCCCCGTTCATTACGCCGCCACTATTCCGGGAAGCTCAGGGGTTACAGTAGCTTTCCTGGCGGAGGTTGTAATCTCATTCGCATTCATGGCGATGATCCTGGTTACCACAAATACACGGAAACTGAACCGCTACACGGGACTCTTTGCAGGCATCCTTCTTGCCGTTTATTTTATCGTCGAAAAGCCGCTATCAGGCATGAGCCTGAATCCGGCCAGAAGTTTTGCATCGGCTCTGCCGAAAGGCCTCTGGACTCATCTCTGGATTTACTTTACGGCTCCACCGCTGGGTATGTTGATGGCCGCAATAATCTACAGGATTTTTAAAAACGAGGGGGACGTTAAGTGCGCAAAGCTGAACCATCATACCTCCCGCCGCTGCATTTTCAATTGTGGTTATCGAGCGGAGTCAGCGCGGGACGACGTCCGGCCACGAAGTGGGCAGTGAAGCGAGCATTAAGGGGAAAAAGGAGAGTTAAGAATGTATAAACGGATTAACGATTACGGCATCATCGGCAATCTGGGC
>CAYVLI010000054.1:0-1395 GCA_964452105.1 uncultured Nitrospinota bacterium | reverse complement strand
TGCAACATCACGACTCAAAGCCGGCGAGCGCATTGTTTTCGTACTCGGACAGGGTGACAGTCTGAATGATGCATTGGAAGCGGATGCCGCCCTCGAAGCGACCGATAGGGCCTGGAAAACCTGGGCGCATCGGTGTGAAGAGCGCGTGTGCGTATTCGGCGGGCCATGGCATGACAGAGTTGTACGATCCGCCTTCACCCTTAAAATTCTCACACATCTGCATACGGGGTCAGTGGCTGCAGCGGCTACCACCTCCCTGCCCGAAAAGATCGGTGGCGTTCGCAACTGGGACTATCGTTTCACCTGGCTGAGGGACGCCTCGTTTACGGTACAGGCGCTTCACAACCTGGGTCATCTCAATGAGGCCAACGCCTTCCTGGATTGGTTCCAGAAGGTTATGGACAAACACGCCCACCCCTCCGAAATTCAAATAATGTACGGGTTGCACGGGGAAGCCGAAATAAAGGAACTCGTGCTGGACCACCTGGAGGGGTATAAGGGTTCCCGGCCCGTCCGCATTGGAAACGAAGCGGCCGGACAGCGGCAACTGGATATTTACGGGGAGGTAATGGATGCGGCATACCAGCTCACTCGCTACGGCGGCAGCCTGGACATCTCCCGATGGCCTTTCCTTCTGGCGCTGGCGGATCACGTATGCGGCGTCTGGAAGGAGACCGATTCCGGAATCTGGGAAGTGCGTGGTGAAGACCGGCATTTCGTTTACTCCAAGGTAATGTGCTGGGTAGCTCTGGACAGGGCCGTCAGGCTGAGCCGGAAGCTCGGCCTGGCCGGGAATACGGAAAAGTGGCGCGCGGAGGCTGAAGCCATCCGCAAGGCTGTGCTGGCGGAGGGTTACAATGAAAAGAAGGGAGCTTTCGTTCAGTCATTCGGCTCTGATGAGCTGGATGCATCCAACCTGCTGATACCGCTGGTTGGATTTCTCCCCTTCGACGACCCCCGCGTCAAGAATACAATCAATGCGACTATCCGCTACCTGTGCGACGGACCTTTCGTTTACCGTTACAGGACCGATGACGGGCTTCCCGGCGAGGAAGGGGCTTTTCTACTCTGCTCCTTCTGGCTGGTCGATTGCCTCACTCTATCCGGTCGCACCGATGAAGCTCAGGAACTGTTTCTTAAGCTGATGGGCTTCGCCAACCATCTGGGGCTTTTCGCAGAGGAAATCGACCCCTCCACGGGCGATTTCCTGGGCAACTTCCCGCAGGCTTTCACGCATATCGGCTTCATCAACAGCGCCCTTTACCTGGGCAAGGCCTCCGGCAGGCAGCAAATGGGCCCCTCTCCCATGGGGCTTAAGGATAACGATCATAAATAGTGGTAACCGGCTTTCATGGATATTGTTCCATGAAATATAGAGAATTGCAAAAACGCTGC
>CAYVLI010000053.1:9173-11261 GCA_964452105.1 uncultured Nitrospinota bacterium | reverse complement strand
AAAGGATAGCAGGGATTTCCTTGATCAATTCAACCTCACCGTGCCGAGGGAGCTCGAAAGGATAAACCGAACTTTAGAGAACCTGCTTGAGCTGAGCAGAAAACCAAAAATGAATTTTGAGAACCTTCGAAGCCATCGGCTACTCGACCAAGTCATCGATGTGTATAGTAATGAGATAGCTCAGAACGGCATCAAAGTGTGCAAGCAACATTACGGCGAAGACCTGATGATAAAGGGGGATGCCGAATATCTGCACCGCGTCTTTTCAAACCTCATTATAAACGCAGTCCAAGCGATGCCTGACGGGGGGGCTTTATACCTATCCACTGGAAAAGTGGATGACATGGTGACGGTTGAGATAAAAGACACAGGATGCGGAATGGATGAGGAAACGGCCATGAACGCTTTTAACCCTTACTTCAGCACTAAAAGAAAGGGGTCTGGCCTGGGGCTATCCATCGCTCAAAAAATCGTCGAAGAACATAATGGCGAAATCAGTATGGAAAGCAAGGCTGGGAAAGGGACAACTTTTAGAGTGCTTATTCCCTCGATCATAGTTTCTGTATGAGTTCGGAAACGTGCTTAATGTGAAAAGCCTCCCAATTAATTGCACATGAAGATGTGCACCATTCTTAGGCTATCGTTCTTATCTCCTTACGTTAGGGGTAATTTTCACTCTGAAGAATTGGCATGGAAATTGCTGTTGTATGTGAAGCAGGAGGTGGACTTTTGGCAGTTACAACCAAAAAGGTTTTAGTCGTTGACGACGACATTGGGATTCTCGAATCGTTCAGCTGGATGCTGCAAGGCAGGTGTGAGCTTATATTGACTGGAAAAGGAGAGGATGCTTTACGCTCATTGGAAGAAGTCAGACCGAGTCTGGTGTTTTTGGATATACTGATGCCGGATATAAACGGGCTTGATGTGCTCAAGCTCATAAGAAAGAAATACCCTAACCTAAAGGTTGTTATAATCACAGGCACGCCAGAAGAGGAAAATGTGATAGAAGCAATGAAGCACGGCGTAGAAAGTTACCTCAATAAACCGTTGGACGTCTTTGACATATTAGAGATCGTAGATTCCGTTTTAGATTGGAAAGGAGGTGACCCATCTCCACCCTAAACCGACTAAGTCCTCTTCCGCAAGGTAAGGTAGTGGTGACGGGAAAAACTAAAAAATGCAGAGCTCCTACAATGATGGTTATGAAATGGAATATCTCGTATGGATACGGATCATAGCGGAAATCTTAGCTTCCATCCTTCTTTTCGGGCAGTGCTTCAAGTACAGGCGGATAACCATGATATGTAAAAGGCATATAATACCGTGCAGCAGGTCGTTCACCATGTCCATCATATGCTTCGTGTTAGCGCTTATATTCATTTTTATAATAGGGATGGACATCTTCCAGTATAACATTTACCCCACTTTTCTGGGTGTTGTACTTATATTCGGGGGTATTATACATTCTCTGAAAGTATATACATGAAAATCACCGAATTGTCACTATGATTTCGTTCATCGGCACCGTGTCCTTCTCCAAAAATGGCGGCCATCTCATCTCAAAACTCTATAATGTAACCTCTATCGTAATCACTACAAACCTCAACTTCGGCGAGTGGCCACAGGTCTTCGGCAACGCCAAGATGACCACCGCCCTCCTGGACCGGCTCACTCACCACTGCCAAATCATCGAGACTGGGAATTATAGCTACATGATCAAACATCGAGCGTAATAAAATATCAAGCCCCAGGGGTGGGTCAAAATTTGACGCCTATGGTGGGTCAATTTTCAACGCCGGTTGACATAGATTTGCCATTTACTTGTATACAGCAAGTGTGGCAGTTTTTGTGCAGTTCCGATGATTGATGAAGAGAACTGAGGAGAAATGGCAGGGTTTAGCAATGGCTTGCAACCCCCTGATTGCGAACGAAAAGCCCCAGAAAGTCAATAACTTTCGGAGGCTCTCTAAAACGCCCAATTGGGCCTTACAAGCCGGAGGTCGCGAGTTCAAGTCTCGTCAGCCCCGCCAATTAAATATACTGCTTAGCGGAACCACACCGGAATCTTCATCTGTTTCTCACACCTCA
>CAYVLI010000053.1:5686-9073 GCA_964452105.1 uncultured Nitrospinota bacterium | reverse complement strand
ACCTCACCCCCTGCCCCCTCTCCGCCTGCAGAGAGGGGATTAAAGGTCGCAATTCTACCCATCAAACCCAAGTTTCTCATCGACATAAAAATTTGCAGGGGTGTATTGCATACGCCCTAAAAGCTGAAATTCTTGACAGTAGAGACCTTGGCAGTAGTACAATAGGAACAACAATGGGAACTGAGGCAGTCTCTTTTCGGACCATCGGTTGACAATCTGGAGAACGAAAATGACTGATTACGAGCTTACCCGGGAGGTCAAGGAGGTGGCCCTGGAGCGATTAGGCGCCGACCTGGTTGGAATCGCCGATGTTGGGCGGTTCGCCAAGGCTCCCCCCGGACACCGGCCCGAGGAACTCTTGCCCGGCGCCAGGAGTGTCATAGTCATGGCCGCCAGGGCGCTCGATTCCACTTTCATCTCCACCAACCCCAGGGTGTACGTCCAGCGCTACTGGCAGCTTCGGACACGGCTGCAAGACGCCGGATACGACATGTGCCGGTTCCTGGAAGACAGGGGGCGCCCGGCTATAAACTTCCCATCCACCGCGCCTCAGGACAGCGGGCCGGTGGGAAAAATGGTCTTTGCCGATTTTTCACATCGGCATGCCGCCGAACTGGCGGACCTGGGCCGCATCGGCCGCAATCAGCTTTTCATCACCCCCCAGCATGGTCCCCGAGTGATGCTCATGTCTGTTATTACCACGGCTGCTCTGCTCCCGGACAATTTGTCGTCCGAGGAGGTTTGCCCCGAAAGCTGCAGCCTCTGTGTGGACAAGTGCCCCCAGCGCGCGCTCTCCTCGGAGGGACTCGACGTCAAAAAATGCTTGCGGGGCTACGGCCGCTTCGGGCTTATCGGGCTGCTCAAGCTTATACGAACGGCCATGGAAGAAAAAGACCCGGAAAAGATAAAAAAACTCATCTTCGGCCCCACCACCTGGACCTTGTGGATGGTCCTTCAGTACGGAACCGGCCCCTCCATGTGTAATGCCTGCCTGGCCTCCTGTCCGGTGGGATGGAAACTTTCCGAACCACCGCGCATAAGCGTGAGCGAGGAAAAACCGACGGTGCCGGTCGATGAATTCACACCATAAGCCATATCCGACCATTTGGTTCAGAGAGGCAGGCCCCCTGTTCAAATCATGAGTGGAAGCACAATTTTATATGCCGACGTCGTGGTAGAGCTACCAGTCCCCAAGGAGCTGACCTACAGCGTACCGGAGGAGATGCAGTCCTCAATAACGGAAGGCTGTTCGGTAGTCGTGCCTCTCAGGAACAGCAAAATTAGGGGCTACGTGATATCGCTCTTTCGGGGAGAAGCCATTAAGGGCGTAAGACCTCTGGCCGCCATGGTAAAAGAGATGCCGCCGCTCCCCGGCGAACTGCTGGAAACCGCGAGGGAGGTGTCAGAGCGTTACCTCTACACTTGGGGCGACGTCCTGAGCGGAGTAGTCCCGACGCCTCCGGGAAGAACGGCGAAGCGGTATCGGATAACCGATCGTGGAAAGGCCAAGCTGTCTTCAAAGAAGGACGACATCGCTCATAAGATACTCGAACTGCTCGAACAGGAAGGTGAGCTGAACGCGGGACAGCTTCAAAGGCGATTGAAAGAAAAGGGCATCGCACCCCTTCTCAGGGACATGCAAAAGAGGGGATGGCTTTCCACAAGCCTGGTGCAGAGCGTCGAGGAAAAGAGGGATGCGTCTTTCAGGCCCACACGGATACCGGCCGGCCGGCCCCATTTAATTCATGCCCGCGCCGCGCTTCTCACATCCGATGAAGAAGCGTCGGCCTGGGAGAGGGTAAAGGAAGCGCTCGACTCCAGAGATAATCGTCCCCTGCTCCTGCAATCCCCTTCTCTCGAAGAAAGGGAAAAGCTGTACATCCTGGCAGCCGAGCATATAGTTCGGCAGGGAGGCAGCGTTATCATACTAAAACCCGAAATAGCCGTCACCCTCCCCTTCATAGAAAAACTGAACACCCGATTTCATGGAAATCTCTTCATCTCCCACAGCGGCTTGACGCCGAAGGAAAGATGGAACCAGTGCAAGAAAGGCGCAGAGGAGACATCGAGCGTAATCGTTGGAACCAGGGCAGCCGTATTACAGCCGGTGAAAAATCTAAGTCTGATGATAGTGGACGAAGAGCATGACGAAGCATACAAACAGGAGGAGATACCCAGGTATCATACACGGGAAGTCGCTCTCATAAGAGGCAAGAAGGCCCGGTGTGCGGTCATGCTCGGCGCTTCCGTGCCATCCATGGAATCCCTCTACCGGGTGGAAAAAGGCGAAATAGAACATGTTGAGCTCGCCGGCGACGGCGCTGGTGTCGAGCCGGGGATAGAGATAGTGGACCTCAAGCAGGCGGGGAGCAGGGGAGCAATCTCATCTTTACTCGAAGAACGGGTGGGGGAGACTCTGGCAAAAGGTGGGCGGGCGTTACTGTTTCTTAACCGGCGCGGCTATGCCACCTTTATACAGTGCAAGGATTGCGGTTTCGCTTTGCGCTGCCCGCAGTGCGACATTTCGCTTACCTACCATACCCAGTCCCGCAAGGCGAGATGCCGCTATTGCCGCCATGAAGAATCGACACTGCTCGTCTGCCCCGGCTGCGGCGGCAGCAAGATATTATATCTGGGCATGGGAACGCAGAAGGTGGAACAGGAGGTTTGCAGGCTCTTTCCGGATGCATCGATATGCAGGTTCGACAGCGACGTCGTAAAAGAAACCCATGATCAGTCAACGTTGGTGGAAAGGATACGTGCTGGAGAATTTAGAGTGGTCGTGGGCACTCAGATCGTAATGCCCTATCTCCAGCAGCTTGACTTTTCTCTGACGGCCGTAATTTCCGCCGATGCCATTCTGAATCTGCCCGATTTCCGCTCTGCGGAAAAATGTTTCAGGCTGGTTCATCAACTGGCAGGCGCGGGCGGCCGTAAAAACGCGGACCGAAAAGTGGTAGTCCAGTCATTCAACCCCGAGCACTACAGCCTTTATTGGGCCCAAAAGCTCGACTATAAAGGATTCTACCGGGAAGAAATGGAGCGCAGGGGGGCGCTTGAGTATCCCCCCGTTACCAGGATGATTTCTTTGAGGATCGAGGGCGGCCCCGATTCGGGAGCGGCATCCCTGGCCGTCACCATCGCCGGGAGACTGCGGTCGAGGCTCCGGGAGGACAGCGAAATCACCATTATGGGCCCGACCGTCGTGCATCTGGCCAGGACCCGAAGCAAAACGAGATGGCAAATATTGCTCAAGGGTGAGGATGGCCCCATGGTCGAGAAATTGGCCAAATGGGCGCTCGACGAATATTCCAATAGGAGCAGAAACTCAAAGAAGCCTCAGGTAAGTGTGGATGTGGATCCTGTTAGTCTGTTCTGAAAAGATTC
>CAYVLI010000053.1:1190-5586 GCA_964452105.1 uncultured Nitrospinota bacterium | reverse complement strand
CCTGGGTCTTTCACCGGGTTACGCATCGGGCTCAGCATGATGAAGGGTTTCGGCCTGGCCGTCGCTAAGCCCGTAATCGGCGTTTCCACCCTCGAAGCCATGGCTACATCAGTGGCGCATTTCCAAGGGCAGGTATGCCCTATCCTCGACGCCAGGAAAAAAGAGGTGTATTGCGCACTGTTCCATTTGGAAGGAGGAGCGGCTAAAAGGTTGACCGAGGATATGGTGGTCAAGCCCGAATCACTGTGCGGTCTCATAAAGGAGCCCACACTGTTCGTAGGAGATGGTGTGAGGGCCTACGGAGATGTTCTTTCCGGCCGCCTGGAAGGAAGAGCTTTGTTCCATGAAGGTTTCAGCGCCGCCTCGGTCGCCGCGCAGGTAGCCAGTCTCGGCGGAGCCATGCTGCGCAGCGGGAAAGAGCCGGGTGAAGCGGCGCCCATCTATGTTCGGCCGTCAGAGGCTGAGATAAAGAGAGGACAGAGGGATTCACAAACCCCTGCATCATTGGAAGGAAACGGATAGGACCGCATGAATCGAAAACGGAGGGCGCATGGCCATGTTTGAGAAAGATGTGGAACTTGTAGAGAAATTGAGAAAGGAGGATGAGGAATTCGACAGGCTTTTCATGGAGCACCAGGCTCTGGAGAAACAGCTTGAGGAGATTTCCGAACTCAAATTCCCCAATCCTCAGGAGGAGCTGGAGAAGAAGCGGCTCCAGAAGATCAAGCTTTCCGGAAAGGACAGGATGGCAGAGATTCTACTGAGCTACAAGGAAAAAAATCTCTGCTGAGAAGGCGGGTAGCCCCGCAGGGCACCCCGAGCGGGAAGGGGTTTACAGGCCGGTGTATCACTAAAAAGTTTGGCGATTAAATCGGATGGGCTATATTACCATGAAGGCCGAGAGGTAAAATGTATTCCACCCGATATCTGTTTATAATGTTTGAGTTTTATAAGCCGAATCCTCCTGGCGACCGGAGATTTTTATTTTCCCGCCTCGCCAGGAGTGTTGAAAGTAAAACGAAATTGATCATATAATTAATAACCAAAATGTTCTTTTAAATCAGGATTGTTCGGTTTAGAGCGGGCGCCTTTTTACTTGACAGGGAACAGCTCCAAAAGTATAATCCCTCTAATTTTAAGCCACACAGAGGCGATTTCTCCCGGCGCACATCCCCTCAGAGAGGTTCCCGTTACAAAAGCAGCACGAGGGGCAAAGTGTGGATTAATTTTTCTGATATACCGGATACCGGCCTTCAGCTCGATATAAAAGAATCGACCGATGAAGTCCAATGGAAGGCACAGGGAATAGATCTCTGTGGCGTTCTGGAGTTCGCAGGGCGGTTAGACAAGCTGGAAAATGAAATCCTGGTAAGAGGTAGCCTGAAAGCAATGGTCGGCTTGGTCTGTGCACGCTGCGTTACGAGCTTTCGGCTGCCCATCTCATCACGAGTCGAGGTGGAGTATCGCCTCAAAATAGAAGAACCTCCGGAAGAAAATCTGGAGCTTGAAGAAGAAGATATAAACACATATTTTTGTACTCAAAACAGGCTCGATCTCGGTCAGGCTTTCAGGGATCAGATATTTCTGAGCATACCCATTAAGCCGCTCTGCAAGGATACTTGCAAGGGGCTCTGTTCGACGTGCGGCGCCAATCTCAACGAAGGGACATGTGGTTGCAGCGCCGAGAGCATCGATCCGAGGTTGGAGGTGCTAAAGGCGTTAAATAAGGATATCCAGGAGCGAAATTAATGGCTCTACCCAAGAGAAAAACTTCCAGAACCAGAAGAGACAAACGAAGGACGCACAAAAAGCTTGTCGGCCCCCCCATGTCGGTCTGCCCGCAGTGCAGGGAAGTTAAGCTGCCACACAGGGTGTGCCCGAGCTGCGGGTATTACGCAGGGCGGGAAGTCCTTCCCGTAGAAGAGATCTGAGGTCTGTGGCGTCTATGAGTGGTAAACGGATTAAGATAGCCGTGGATGCTATGGGTGGAGATGACGCTCCCCATGCGGTTGTTGAAGGCGCCTTGATGGCCTCCCAGGAGTATGGTTTGTCTCTGATAATGGTGGGCCATGAGGAGGCGGTCAGGAACGAGCTTTCCAAATACGAGTATGATGAGTCCCTGGTGGATGTCAAGCATGCTCCAGAGGTGGTGGGCATGGAGGAAGACCCGGCCATGGCCGTGAGGCGCAAGCGGCAGTCCACCATAATGATGGCTCTGGAGCTGGTCAAGTACGGGGAAGCTCACGCCGTTGTCAGCGCCGGAAACACCGGCGCCAGCCTGGCTGGAGCCACCTTCATTCTCAGGCCGTTAAAGGGTATAGACAGGCCCGCTATAGCCGCTATCCTGCCCACCATGGTGGGACACTCTACCATTCTGGATGTCGGCGCCAACGTGGATTGCAGGGCCACCCAGTTGCAGCAGTTCGGGATAATGGGCAGCGTCTACGCCAAGTACATTTTCGATAAACCCATGCCCACGGTGGGCCTCCTGAGCATCGGCGAAGAAGACAGCAAAGGGAACGAAATCACCAAGGAAGCCTTCCAGTTGCTTAAGAACAGCTCTATAAATTTCATCGGAAACGTCGAGGGGCGCGAAGTCTATCGCGGCTATGCAGACGTCATAGTCTGCGACGGCTTCGCGGGCAACGTGGCCATCAAGATAAGCGAGAGCGTGGCAGAGCTTTTTGAATGGGCCATGGATACATCCTTCAAGGGCTCCTGGTATAGACGCCTCGGCTTTTCTCTCTGGAAAAAAGAGCTGGAGAAGATAGCCGGGATAATGGACTATACCCAGTATGGGGGCGCGCCGCTGCTGGGAGTGAATGGCACATGCATCGTGGCGCACGGGAGGTCCTCTCCCAAAGCAATAAAGAGCGCCGTTCATCTGGCCCAGCAATTCGTGGAGAACAAGATTGACGAGCATATCCAGGAAGACCTCAAGTTCAATACCGAGATACAGGAAATCGGGAAGAGGCGGGGTCGCTTCTGGAAGAACATTAAAGGGACTATTCACCTCAGCCACGGGCAAGCAGAGAGCAAGAAGAAGTAACGCGGCTTTTTACATAAGGAAGCAGTCCTTCATTTATCCACTTATAGGTACTGGCGTGTCGATTGATGGATTTCGGGCCTTCCTTTGCTTCCGTCTTTTTAAGAATGTTTTGTCAGGCAAGCCGGAGTAGTAGCAGATGTTCACTACCAGGTTGTGCGAACTGCTGGATATAGAATATCCGATTTTTCAGGGAGGGATGGCGTGGGTATCCACCGCCGAGCTGGCCTCAGCCGTTTCCGAAGCCGGAGGATTGGGCATAATCGCTTGCGGGAACCAACCCCCGGCATATCTTAAGGAGCAGGTGCGGAATGCCAAAGAGGCCACGAGAAAAGCATTCGGAGTGAACGTCATGCTCCTCTCTCCTTACGTTGACGACCTTTTCAAGATAATCATAGAAGAGAGAGTCCCCGTGGTCACCACCGGAGCAGGAACCCCGGGGAAGTACCTCCCTGCGCTCAAGGAAGTGGGAGCGAAGGTCATTCCGGTAGTCGCCTCCGTGGCCCTTGCCAAGAGGCTTGAGAAACAGGGCGTGGACGCTGTCATAGCGGAAGGCATGGAATCCGGAGGCCACATAGGCGAAACAACCACCATGGCCCTGGTTCCTCAGGTGGTTAATGCATTGAGCATACCAGTTATTGCAGCAGGAGGAATAGCAGACGGCAAAGGGTTCCTGGCAGCGCTATCTCTGGGAGCGGAAGGGGTTCAGATGGGAACCCGCTTCATCTGTGCTTCAGAGTGTACGGTTCATCAAGCCTGGAAGGAAGCCATAATCAAGGCAAGGGATCGCGACACCGTGATAACCGGCCGGCCGACCGGCCACCCGGTGAGGATACTAAAAAACAGGCTCGCCAGAGAATTCGGTCGCCTGGAGAAAGAAGGCGCCCTCCTTGAAGAATACGAAAAGCTGGGCGCGGGACGCCTGGAAGCCGCAGCCGTAAATGGAGACACCGACTTCGGTTCGGTTATGGCGGGCCAGGCCGCAGCTCTGGTGAAGGAAGAGGAACCCGCCCGGGAGATAATCATCGGCATAATGGCCGAAGCCGAGGAAGCCCTGAACGGCCTTAACAAGTTGAACCAGTAAAAATCAGGTTACGGCGCGAGGCGCCGCCGTCCCGTTCGCTGTCGGCGATGGTGAGCGGCAGGATTTATCTGAGGAGCAGAAGGTTAAGTGGAAAAATACGCTTTTCTTTTCCCAGGCCAGAGTTCTCAATACGTGGGAATGGGCAAGGATTTCTACGATAACTATCCCTCGGCCAGAGAGATTTTCGAAGAGGCTAATGATGCGCTGGGCATGGACCTGGCCTCACTATGTTTCCAGGGCCCGGAAGAAGAACTGAATTTGACCTG
>CAYVLI010000053.1:0-1090 GCA_964452105.1 uncultured Nitrospinota bacterium | reverse complement strand
GTTATTTCAGGGCACAGCAAGGCAGTCGAACATGCGGCGGAACAGGCTCGGCTTAGAGGAGCCCGGAAAGCAGTGATGCTCCCGGTGAGCGCGCCCTTCCATTCTTCCCTCATGAAGCCGGTCGAAGAGAAGTTGGGGGCGGATTTAAAGGATATAAACTTCAGCGAGCCGGTCTTTCCTGTTGTTGCAAACGTCAGCGCGGAGCAGGTGACGCAGGAACCCCAGATTCTACCCGCCCTGATCAAGCAGGTGAGTTCACCGGTGCTATGGGAACAATCCATGAGGAAAATGATAGAGATGGGAGTGGATGGTTTCCTGGAAGTTGGGCCGGGCAGGGTGCTTTCGGGACTGCTTAAACGCATAGACAGGAGCGCAAGGGTCAGCAACGTGGAAGATGGAAAGTCCTTGAAAAAGGCCCTCAACGGCCTCCTCGGTTCATCAAACGCTTGAAGGAAAGATAAGGCTCAGAGCATGGAGTTGAAGGATAAGGTAGCAGTAATTACGGGAGCCGCAAGGGGAATAGGGCTTGAGTGTGCCTGCACTCTCGCCCGCGAAGGAGCTAATATAGTCCTGGCTGACGTGAACAGAGAGGCCCTGGAAGAGGCCGCCCAAAAGGTAAGGAAGGAGGGGGTGGAAGCCCTTCCCGTGGGAGCGGACGTTACCTCGGCGGAGGAAGTCGAATCCCTGATGAAAACTGCCGTGGATAAGCTGGGCCGGCTCGATGTGCTGGTGAACAACGCCGGAATCACCCGCGATCAACTCCTACTGAGGATGAAGAAAGAGGATTGGGATCTGGTCCTCGACATAAACCTCAACGGGACCTTCAACTGCACCAAGAGCGCCGCCCGGATAATGATGAAGCAGCGCTCGGGACGGGTGGTCAATATCGCATCGGTTATAGGAGTCATCGGAAACGCCGGGCAGGCCAATTACGCCTCCTCCAAAGCAGGCATCATAGGCTTTACTAAATCCGTGGCCAGGGAACTGGCTCCGCGCGACATAACCGTTAATGCAGTGGCTCCAGGATTCATCGACACCGAAATGACACGCGCTATTCCCCAGAAGGCCAGGGAAGATTTGATGCAGCAAA
>CAYVLI010000052.1:0-11312 GCA_964452105.1 uncultured Nitrospinota bacterium | reverse complement strand
GCCGCATCGTGAAAATCTCATGGAAGCACAGAAGCGCGGAGGCTTCAAAGCCTTCCTGGATGAAAGGGACGGCCCCTTCATACCCGAACCCTTCGGCCCCAAATCGAAGCCGAAAACTGAGCGGTAAGAGCACCGCTCAGCGTTGCTTTTCCGTGGTAGGGGCGCACGGCTGTGCGCCCGATACAGAGATACGCCTCCAACATGCCCGGGACAGGACAACCCCAATAGTTCGACATCCCCCCAAAAAGCCCGTAGGGTGGGCTGTGCCCACCAATTCCAATCTATATTATTTGGTGGGCGGAGCCCACCCTACTAACCTCATGATTCCTGGTCCGAAAAATAAGCCCTGAGAAGCCTGAGGCTTCTCAATCCCGCCATGGGCTGGACTTCATGCCCGTTCTCCTGTTTTCCCTCAAAATATCCACCTTGGATTCAGCCTCTTTCAAACATTGATTTAATGTCTTGTAACCCGTTGAACACAAAAACAATTTCGACATAAACCTTGGATTTTTACACCTATATTAGGAGAGCATATATGCGTTTCCCGACAGGTGTAAACGGTGTTTGACACGTAGGGGCGACTGGCCGGTCGCCCCAAGCCATTTGCCATGCCCGACAACAAGCAGCGGCAGGTTTATAACCTGCCCCATGATGCGTATGCAAATGACACGATGCGTGCGGAAATGACGATCCGGCATCGTGCATCCGGTTTCTGGCATCCAGCATCTTGAATGGAGTGGCTTAAGCAACAGGGGGATAGGAGCAACACCGGAGCATTGATTGGGCGTATGCCATACGCCCCTACAAGACCCATACAGGTAGTAGCAAGGGTTTCCTGCGGGTGACTGCAAGGCCGCTGTAATGCGCTAAATAAAGTAGCAAATGTTTTTCCAATTCCTTCGCCGAAGTTTACGTAGAGGCGTATTGCCATACGCCCCTACCTGGGGGCAACGGGCCGGCATTATCTCTCCACGGTAAAAAGTTCTTGACACACGATTGCGACGGTATATAATAATACCAACTGGTTGGTATTTATGAGGAGTTATCTGTATATGGCTGAACCATCTCAAAAACGAGAGCACATCGTCAAGACAGCGGCAGACCTGGTGCACATAAAGGGTTTCAACAACACCAGCATCGATGACATCCTGCGAGAGGGCGGCATAGGCAAGGGCCAGTTCTTCTACTACTTCAAGAACAAGGAGGAGTTGGGCTATGCCATCCTGGAGAGGCAGACTAAATCCACCGCAGAAAAAATATGGGACCCTGCCTTCAAAAACGATCTCGAGCCTCTGGCCAGAATCCATCGGTTGCTGGATAACGTGCTGAAAGTTTACGGCGAGCGGGGGTGCGCAGGCGGATGCCCCATCGGCAGCTTCGCGATGGAGATGAGCGACATACATGAGGGCTTCAGAAAGGCGACGGAAAACGTCTTCCGCTCCTGGTCGCGCAGGGTCAGGGAAGCGCTCCGCGAAGCCGTGAAGCTCGGGTGTCTCAAGGAAAATGTCAACGCAAGTGAAACGGCCGATTTTATCGTGGCCTCCATACAGGGGGCCATCCTGCTGTGCACGACCAGCAAGGATATCAGGGTAATGCGGCGCTGTTTTTCCAACCTTAAGAAACATCTTAAGTCTTTAAGTACCTGATTTTTTCAGCAGCCACTCTCAGAGGTTAGAAGGAGGAACCCAATATTGCAGTACGACGAGTTGATGGAAATGGCCCTCGCGAAGCTGGAAGAGAAGGGTGCGTTGCGGCGGTACATGGGTCTGGGAGCGGAAACGGGCTACTCCGGGAGATACAACAAGGAAATATTCAAGGCCTTCGGTTTCAAGTTCAGGATGATAGATGCAGTTCCCGCAGACACATCCATCACCCTGTTCGGCAGGCAATTCAAGACCCCGGTCATGTGCGCGGCGCTATCAGGGATGACAGACATCACAGAGGAACCACTGACCAAAATCGCCACCGGGGTAATGGAGGCGGGTTCCCTAATGTGGGTAGGCATCACGAACCAGAAGCAATTCGACGACGTCTTGAAGACGGGAGCGCCCACAGTTCGCATAGTGAAGCCATTCGCAGACCTGGACAAGATGTATCGTGACATCGAGCAGGCCGAAAAGGGTGGTGCGGTTGCAGTGGGTATGGACATAGACTTCTTCTTCGGAGGAAAGGTCGGGGAGAGGACCTTCGCTCCTGAGGCCATGGGCCCCAAGAATAGCAAAGAATTCAGCGATCTCATCTCATCTACCGATTTACCCTTCATCTTAAAGGGGGTACTCAGCGCCGAAGATGCACGACGGGCTGTGGAATTGGGAGCAGGAGGGATAGTGGTCTCCAACCACGGGGCGGCCATCATAGATTACAGCGCCCATCCACTCGAAGTGCTGCCTGAAATAAAGGAGGCCGTGGGGAACGAGATACCGGTGTTTGCGGACAGCGGGTTCAGGAGAGGTTCTGATATTGTCAAGGCCCTGGCCCTGGGTGCGGACGCCGTTTGCGTAGGCAAAGCGCTCATAATGGGGCTCGCCGCCAGGGAGAGCGAAGGAGTCACCGCAATGCTTGAGATATTGACCGAGGAAGTACGCCGTGTCATGTCCGTCACCGGATGCAGTAATATTTCTACCATCGATACTGGCATACTGGTGAGAAGAAACCTTTTTATACAGGATAATTGAACCAGTATTCCAGGTCTTTTCTACGCAACTCTAATTCATGAGGAGGAGTTACAGATGATCGACGGCTTCAAGTTCTTGCCACCCGGGCTCGGCGAACGGCTCCAACAGATGAAATTCGTGGAGCATGAGGAAGTTCCGTGGGCGCCCCTCGACAAAAGAATCGAGGAATGCAAGTTCGCCATTCTCAGCACTGCCGGCATCTCCATGAAGGGAGACAAACCCTTCGACATGGAGCGGGAGCGCAGGGAACCCACCTGGGGCGACCCCACTTTCCGGGTCATACCCAGAGATGCGGAGCAGGAAGACCTGGAGGTGAACCATCTCCATGTTAACACCCGGGATATGCAGAAGGACATCAACTGCGCCTTCCCCTTGACCCGGTTCAGGGAATTGGATGCGGAAGGGAAAATAGGTTCTTTTGCCGAGAAAAACTATTCGATAATGGGTTACATTACCGGACCGCTAACGAACGTTCTGATGAAGGAGACTGCGCCTGCCATAGCTGGCATGATGAAGGAAGACGGAGTAGATGCGGTATTCATGGCCCCCGTCTGACCGCTGTGCAACCAGTCCGTGGGGCTGGTGCAGCGGGTGGTGGAAGAGGCCGGTATCCCCACCATATCCCTATCCCTCCTTCCCTTCATAACCCGAAAGGTCAAAGTACCCAGAGCGTTAGCTGTAGAGTTCCCCTTCGCTCATCCGCTGGGCAAACCGTTCGACAAGGAGCAGCAGCTAAAAATAATAAATGACGCTTTCAACGGGTTTGAGTCCATCGCAGAACCGGGCACCATCCTTGACCTCCCCTACAAGTGGCCCGAGGAGGATACCAAGAAGCAGGACTGGTGGCCCGAAGAGCCGCCGCCCATCCACAAGTTCATGCAGGAGCAGTTGGCCAAGAAGAAAAAGAAGTAAAAAAACATTGAGGGGACTTTGCACAAAAGTCCCCTCAAATTCCACTAATCCATCTTATCTATAGCTGATCTTACAGCTTGCGTTTGAATTCTTCCACGTTTTTGGGAATCCTGTCGAGGATATCTGCGTCCGTGGTGTAAACCCCGGATCTGGAACTGACGCGCACATACACATTAGCTTTTTTGATAGCCGGACCCCCAATGGTGACAACTTCGAGCGGTCGGCTTGGATCATCGCCCCATAGAGCTATCCTTGCGCTGGGGTTATCGAAACCGTAGCGCGCTTCCTCTTGGACGGGCGCTTCACTGATAATATCATTGAACCGGAGGGCCTCAAGCCGCCACACAACCGATTTCGCACGGAGGGAGTTGATTTTTGTAATCATCGGCTCAACCAACTTCCAGTCATCTTTCCTCACACGCTCTAATATCATGGAAGGCTTGTCCCGGAATTTCACCACCATTTTCTTTACCGATTCTTCTTTGAAAGAGGTAATCACCCTGTCCCTGAGGTCATTGATATCTACCATCAGCTTCTTGACGGCTTTATCGGAAATCGTTACCAGTTCCTCTACAGAATCGGAAAGGGCGTAACGCCCAAGATTGCTCTCAGCCTCTTTGCCTACCGTCAGAGTAATGGGCTTTTTTGCGTTCTCAGGCCAGAGCTTGACGGTAACTATGGGGGATTTGAAACCGCGGATAGTTGCGTTATCCAGGCGCACGCCCAGGAAACGGGTGGCCTCTATGCTATTTAAAGTCTCGAGATATCCGTTTATCTCATAGTGGCCCCCCTTTAATTTGCGAGGACTGGTTATGAGCCATTCTTTATCTTTTCCTCTTTCGCTCACCAGCCTGATCCCTTTCCGCTCTATTTCAATTTTATTGATTTCGTCCATGGGAAAAGCCAGAACGTTTTTGTAGCGAAAATCATACAGGGATTTGGGTATCTTTTCCCACAGGTCTCTACCAAGCGCAAAGACTTTGGGCGCATTGCCATATCTGGCGTAAATCAGGTTGGAGCCTTCAATGGGGCTCCCGATAAGCAAAGTCTTCGTCGAACCATCCTCGAGGGGAGAGAAGGTGTACTCGTATTCAGGCCTATCGAGGCCGTATGGCTCGAAGGATTTCGGTTCTTCCGCGAAGAATTTTTTTATCTTGGAATCCCTGATAGCCATTAACATCTTGCTTATGGCCTCTCCATCAGCCTTCAGACTTCTCGGTTCTTCTATTCTCCATTTCCCCTTCTTCTCTTTTATAACCTTCACGCGGCCTTTTGCTGTTTTCAATTCCACTTCGTTCAATTTGCTCTGATCGGCATGGAGGATGGTCTTGTCCCTCAATTTGTAAAGGGGTTTGTCAAGGCCTTTCCTGAACAGAACATTGGCCAGGTAAATGGCCTTATCTCCTGTTTTCCTCATATACACATAACCACCGAAGGGGCTCTTATCCCCCATGAGCACGGGCCCCTCTTCCTTACCGCCCTTGAGCTTCACGAATACTTTCATGTAGGGTTCATCCAGGCCGTATTCCGGGAGTTCGTCGTCCGATGTGTTTTCCTTGAGGGTTCTCAAAGTTATGCTGTTGGTCAGGTTGGCGGCGATATTATCGAGGGTCATCTGATCGCCCATATCCTCGATGGGCTCCAGGAGCCTCCATCCTTCTTTTACTTTCTTTGCATGAACAGTCTTATCCTTCAGTACGAGCCTGTATTCGAGAATATCCTCTTTAGGGTATGGAAAGATTTTGGCTTTCAGTTCCTGGACCTTCTTCTTCTCTCCAGCTAATTTGACTTCCTTGATGTTGTAGTAACCAGCCAGCGCTGCCACCACCACCGCCAGGAGAATTATCCGTTTTACACTCATCTTCTCCTCTTCCTCCTGGTAATAACTATTACTCCTGCCGCCAGTATGATTCCTGGAAGCACCAAAACGGGTAAAATAAAAATCAATCTGGCCTGTGAAGCCTTGAGATAGAGGGGAGTGCTATTTAGTTTCTTCGGCCGTATTGCTATCAAATCTTCTTCGCCCGCCAGCCATCGAACGCTGTTGAGGAAAAGGTCACGATTCCCTGAAGCACTTATATATTCATTATTTACGAAGTCCGAATCACCGAAGACCACCATTTTGGCCACGGGATACTTTTTTGCCTTTTGGATATCCGCTGGTCTATCCTCACCGATGGTAACCACCATGGCCACGGGCAAAGGCCCCATTATATCTTCCCCTTTTTTGAACTCCGCCCTGCCCTGCTTCAATTCCTCCATGTTTACCTCACCCCAGCTCTTGGATCCGGTGGAAGCCAGGACTTTTACCTTTCCCCACTCAGGGATTTTACTCTTGTCCGCGGCAAGCGAGCGAGCTATCGGAAAAAAGGACGCTATCCCAAAATTCTCTGTTATGGGATGCTTTGCATATTCTGCAACCACTGGCATCCTGAAATCGGCTCCGAACATCTTGCTCATGTTGTCAACGACTACATCATTCTTCAAAACTACGCCGTAATTAAGGAGGAATTTTCCAACGCCACGGGGGCTCCCCGGATCTATCATGAACAGCACGCTGCCTCCCTGCTTGATATATTTTGAGAGTACTTCAAGCTCATGTTCAGAAGGGACGGCCTTGAGCCCGCTGACTATAACCAGGGCCGCATCCTCGGGCACTTCTTCTTCTCTCAGGAGGACCAGTTCTTTTACGTCGTAACTCTCGTCTTTTAGGCTATCTGCAGCCAGGCTGTAGCCTGCTTTGCTCTCATCGTCCACTGCAGGTTCCCCATGCCCCTTCAGCACATATACTACCTTATGTTCGCTTCTGAGAACTTTAAGAACGGCGTTGGTGAGCTTCTCTTCGGTGCTCTGGTCTATTTTCACCTCTCGACCACCGCTCATGACCACCGTAGTGCCGTACAGCTTCACTCCATGTTCTTTGGTAACGGTAGGCTCCATTTCGGGATCTACCATCCTGAATTTGAAGTGGGGGGAATGATATTTGTAGAGTTTAAGTGTTCGCTCCCACCGATCCCTCAGTTTATGATTCTTTCCGAAAAAGGCCAGGGCTTCCACGTCTTTGTTCAACCCTTTCAACACCTTTATGGTCTGGTCGGAGAGGCTGTACCTCTTGTTTTCGGTCATATCCACCCTGACGGAGTGCCTTGCCGAAATGGATTCCACGAACACGATAATAGCCAGCACGAGCACTATGGCGACTATGCTCCCGACTCCGTACCTGGTAGAGCGTCTCCCAATGAAATCCCTGAAAGATGAGAAGTTGGTGAACAGGATAAAGAGGAGAAGGAAGAGCCCTGCTATGGCGGTCACGGCCACGGATATGTCGAACTCAAACTTGATTACCCATATTACCAGGCCTGTCACCAGCAGGCCTATTCCGGCCAGGCCAAATATCTTAGAGTACCGGCCCATAGATTAGCCCCTCCACTTTTTGGACTCGAGCGATCTCAAAGTCAGGAAGATAAAGAAGATGGAAAAATCTGCGTAGAAAATGAAGTCTTTGCTATTCAGTACGCCGGTGGAGAAGTTGTTCACGTAAGCGCTGGTGGATATATGGCTTAAGACTTCTCCAACCTTTAAGGCGAAGAAATCCCCGAAGTAGCGCAGCACCCATAGAAGCATTAGAGCGCCTGCGCCGAGTATGTATGCCACTATCTGGTTCTCCGTGAGCGAGGAGAGGAAACCTCCCAGCATGATGAAGGCGAAACCGAGGACCAGAATACCCACATATCCCGTGATCAGGGGGCCTATTTCCGGCTGGCCGTAGAGAACAAGGATAACAGGGTAAAGTAGAGTGAACCCGAGCATTACCGCAAAAACAGTGAAGCAGGCCAGGCTCTTGCCCATGACCACCTCGATGTCCTTCACAGGATAGGTAAACAGCAGTTCCATGGTGCCCAGTTTTTTCTCTTCGGAATAGAGGCGCATGGTAAGCCCCGGGACGACGAAAATGGTGAAGAAAGACATGAGCCATATGATGTTGCTTACCACTTGTTCGGTAAGGTTAAGCTGCATATTGGGATTTCCCGCATACTGCATGCTGGTAACATAAAAGTTGATGGTCTGGGCATAGAACCATATCCCGGAAAATATCA
Source organism: uncultured Nitrospinota bacterium (assembly GCA_964452105.1). Classification (GTDB taxonomy): domain Bacteria; phylum JAUXIQ01; class JAUXIQ01; order JAUXIQ01; family JAUXIQ01; genus CAYVLI01. The sequence goes on along the minus strand of CAYVLI010000052.1, from coordinate 3,628 downwards.
GGAAGACCGCTATCACGATATATGCAATCGATGAGTTGAAGTAGGCGGCCAGCTCCTTCCTGTAAATGGGATAGAAATTCCTCATAGTCCTACCTCCTTCTCCTCCGTGACCAGCTGTACGAAGATGTCTTCAAGCGTCATGGTATTCCAGGTAAGCTCCAGAAGCTCCCAGTTGTTCTTTACAACCTCGCCGGCCAGCTTGCTTCTCAGGTCTGCATTCTTCCTGGTGGTCACAAAATATTCCATGGCGTCTGCGGCTAATTTCCTGTTCATATCAACCCTTGTAACCCCATCCACCCGGCTCAAGGCGGATTTGATTTCATCCTCCGGCCCTCCGATCTGAATGCGAACGGTAATGTTTTTCTGAAGCCTTTTAGTGAGATTGGAGGGGGTATCTTCTGCAATCACCTGCCCTTTATTTATTATGAGCACACGCTGGCATACCATGCTCACTTCGGGAAGAACGTGCGAACTAAGGATCACTGTGCGCCTCCCCGCCATTTCCTTGATGCGCTGCCTGATGTCTATTATCTGCTTCGGATCCAGGCCGATGGTCGGTTCATCCAGTATCAGAACCGGAGGATCATTTATGACGGCCTGGGCCAGCCCTACTCTCTGCCGGAGGCCCTTTGAAAGATTTCGGATTATCCAGCCGGCGCGTTCCTCAATTCCGCACTCGCCCATTATCCGGGAGAGCAGTTTGGCTCTGCCCTTTTTCTCCACGCTTTTAACGTCAGCCACAAAGTTCAGATAATCCTTTACCCGCATGTCCCCGTAAAGGGGCACCGTCTCAGGAAGATAACCTATCCTGCTCTTGACTTCCATGGGCTGATGGAATACATCGTACCCTGCCACCGTAGCCTTACCCATGGTTGCCGGGTGAAAACAGGTGAGAACTCGCATGGTAGTCGTCTTGCCGGCCCCGTTGGGCCCTAAAAACCCCAGGACCTCGCCCTTCCCGACGCTGAAGGATACATCCTTTATCGCCTCAACGCTTCCGTATCTCTTGGTAAGGTTCTCTACTTCGATCATAAACCCATTTCTCCCTTCTCATGCTTCGGGCCGGACTCAATGTAATCACTGTTAGAGCCGATATTTCTAATTAATCCATCGCTTATTGGTCAAAACCAGGGGAACATGACGACCTGAGAAAACACGGTGGGTAGCTTATACCACCCCCCCTTGCTTAAGCAACCGGAAATGATACAGGATGAAGATACACCATGCCCCTTCATTAAACAACCGCGATGCCAGAGAGACGGTCAACCCAGGGCTTTTCAGGTTCTCACAAAGAACAACCCCCACAGGCGATCCGTGAGGGGCAACCCCCTATACATCCCCTTCATGCATCATGCATCCAGGTAAATCCCCCCTTAATAGTTGCAGAAACTCAAGGTTAGCTCCAACAATCTTTTATTTATCAATATTATACAGGTATTGCAAGACATGTTCGGAAACGTGGAAATCCAAGGTCCTATTTCTCGAATAGATGGCGGCAAGCCGAGCATCTTCTGCATGACGCATTGAAACAGATAAAATCAAAGGTTGATATTTACGTTAGAGGAAGCGTTATCCTGAAACTATCCGGACTCGTACGCCTCGCAGGTTCACGGGTTCGCCTTTCTCACGTAGAGCATCCTGAGATTGTACAGTAAGTCGTCCAGCAGCTTTTCTTCTTCAGTGGAAAGATTACCTTTTGTCTTTTCCTTGAGCATGTCTATTATATCTATTGTTTGACGTGCCAGCGGCAGATCGGTTCCCTTCTTACCTGTTACGGGTTCTTCCAGTTCCCCCAGGTGGATCAGAACGGAGTTATTCAATGACAGAAGGAAGGTAACGAAATTCAAGGGTGGGAACTCCTGCTCTCCCGCTGAAGGCCTCTCCCCTGTTGCTTCTTCTTTACCGCCGGTGAATTCGCTTTTGGGCGAGGCAGCCGGTTCTTCCGCTTTCTTCTCCCCCTGCGGGGAGGGTTCCTGCTCCTTCCTTGCCGAGAAACGCTTGTCGCTTACGGTGAATCCTTTATCTTCCTTCTCTTCTTCCATATCCTTTATCCTCTTGTATTTGACGATACGGGAGATTCACCCTATATGCGTTTGTGAGATTTTTTTTTACGCTTCTTTAAAACTTCCTTACGGGGTTTGCCATTTTCTTCTCTGGCGAACTCTCTCAGGAGTTCTTCCTGTTTTTTGGTCAGTTTGGTGGGGGTCTTAACGGTAAACTTTATCACCTGGTCTCCGGCGCCTTTCCCGCGCAAATGGGGTATGCCGCAACCCTTTATTTTCACGATATCTCCCGTCTGCGTTCCCCTGGGTATATCTATCCGTTTCTTCGAGTTGAGGGTAGGGATTTCTATCTCGTCTCCCAGGGCGGCCTTTGGAAAGGATATGGGAATAGTACAGATGATATCATCGCCGTCCCTGTCGAACAGTGGATGCCGCTCCATGTTCAGAAACACATAGAGGTCGCCGGATGCGGCGCCCGGCTCACCCTCCTCACCCTCTCCGGGTACTCGCAGGCGGATATCGCCGTCCACCCCGGCGGGTATCTTCACCTTGACTTTCTTTTTGCGTTTCTCTTTGCCCGTACCCCTGCATTTTCTGCAGGGATGGGATATGAACTGACCCTGCCCGCGGCACCTGGGGCAGGTGGTGCTGATGGTAAAGAAACCGCTCCGCTGGGTAACCTGGCCGCGCCCTCCGCATGCAGCGCAGGTCTCCGGCTGGGTTCCCGGCTCTATACCGGTGGCTTTGCAGGCGATGCAGTTCTCATAGCGCTCGATTTCTATCTCGGTTTCCTTGCCGAAGGCTGCATCTTCGAGGGTGATGTTCATATCGTAGCGCAGATCGTTACCGGGTCTGGCCCTGGGCCTTGATCTCGTACTGCGCCCCGTGCCGAAACCACCGAAGCCGAAGAAATCCTCGAAGATATCATTGAAGCTTGAGAAGATATCGTTGAAGCCTGTGAACTCGTGGACGCCCACTCCCTCGAGGCCCTCGTGGCCATACATATCATAGATTTGCCTGGTCTTGGGGTCACGGAGGACTTCGTAGGCTTCGGCGGCTTCCTTGAACTTCTCCTCCGCATCCTTGTCATCGGGGTTCCGATCCGGGTGATACTCCAGAGCCTTTTTGCGGTAGGCCTTTTTAATCTCATCCGCATCGGCGTTACGGGTTAGGCCCAGTATTTCGTAGTAGTCTCGTTTGGTCATGGTCGCCATTCTATGTTTATGGGAAATACATTTCTGTGGACGTGGTTAATCTAATATAACATATCCGTTCAAACCTGCCAGGATTCTTCCGGGACGGGCGACCAGCCGGTCACCCCTGCATCCGGGTTTTCGGGGTCTGTCTGCCATTTTAAAGGATTCAGTGAAATATATTCCCTGACCTCGTTCAACACGTTTTCGTTGCGGATAACGTGCTCGTAATAATTGCGCTGCCAGACCGGAGCGAGCCGGGTGCCTCTTAACCTGTTTATTCGTCTGGTAACTGAGGACTTGAAAGCACGTACTATCGTCGGAACCGAGTTAGGCGCGGGTTTGCCGAATTGTTCCGTAGGGGCACGGCGCGCCGTGCCCCTTGTATGTTAATCAGGTGTAAGATAATAGAGATAACTTGTTATGGGCGTG
>CAYVLI010000051.1:0-11377 GCA_964452105.1 uncultured Nitrospinota bacterium | reverse complement strand
CTATTAGGCCACTACTTATTATGTGGCAGCAACTTGTAACTCATTGAATTTAAAGGAGTTTAAAACCACCAAAAGGTTCGAAAAAGTTGAAATCCATGCTTTTTCTGTGCTCACTTAAGAGACAAATTCAAAAATTAGAGAAAAAATAATTAAGAACTTAATTAAAAATAAAAATTATTTTTTCCTATTGACATTTTATTTGAATTGTTATTACGTTAACGTTACTTCAACATGAACTGCACCTCTTTCTTTCCTTGAATGGGCCGAATCTTCTTGTTTAGTTAGTTGTAATTGTTGTCTGTAAGAAGCGTATCCAAATACAACTTGAGCTATACAATTCGGCTTCTCTCAGATAATCACACAAGATACACAAAGCGGATTATGTTAATTTTTACATATACTGCGTATTTGCTGTGATATGTCTGTTTAAAAAAGTTCTCTTTTTGGTTATTATTGCGGTCTATTAAGGACCAATAATTAAGTTGTAATTAAATATATTCCCCGGCCGTTATTGGTTTTAACTGGAGGAGAAGTTTAATCCGATCTAATGTGCGCTACTGATGTAAATGTCAATTAATTTCTTGCTTTTGTTATTAACGAAGGGGGCAAAAAATGATCCGGGGGTTAATAGTTGTTTTATGTTTGCTGGCTTTTAACTTCTCCATGAGTTCTGGTTTAAATATTGTGCGCGAAGAGAAAGCATGGGCAAAAGACAAGAATAGTACTTCGGATGATTCCAGGGCATCGAAGCATGCGCGGGAGGCGTTGGAGGACGATGAGGACGATGCTGAAAGGGGTCTAAGGTGCATCAAAGAGCATCACGGCCACGGGAGGCGTGGGAGGAAGCACAAGAAAGGTCATCATAAGCCATGTGATAGGGTTGAGCCGCCCCCGGAAGCCTCGCCTGACGACTAAGGGCTCTCCATGTGTAAAAGATCTATGAGGCATAGGAGGCATAAACAGTATGCAGAGAACTTCGGATTTAAGGCCTGTATGAGGGTCTGCCATGAGAAATCATAATGATAATTCTTGTGAAGCAAAAGTCATTTTCTATCCTTTTATATTTGTGCTGCTAATAGCGCTGGTTTCGTGCGGGCCAAAGACAGCTTCACAGAAAAAAGTTAGAATTAATACTCCTTCGGTAGAAGTTTTATCTATAGAAGCCCGCGAGGACGCAAAGTATACCAGGGTCGAAATCACTGCTAATAGGTCATTTTCGTATAACATTTTAAATCATTATGAACCTTTGGCGTTAGTGCTGGAGATACCCGGAGCCGTATATAAGGGTGTCCCTGATAAGTTAATCGTGAACAGGGGTGCGGTTTCTTCCATTAATTTAAAAGATGCTCCGGAGAAAGGGATGAAACAAATTGTTATACAGCTCTCCAAAAGAACCAACTATCAGGTATCCAAAAAAGGTCGCTCACTGTTTGTGGACATTGATGTTGCAGTGGAGCTTCCGCACGATATTAACGTGGGCGCCAGTCATCAAGAGAAAGCAGAGAAAGGGAAGATATTTCAGGAGAAACGTAAAAAATTGCGACAAGAATATGTTATTGGCGGGAAGGATGTTCTTGAAATAACCGTATATGACGAACCCGATCTCAACCGGAAAGTACGCGTTTCCAACAAAGGATACATTTCTTTTCCTTTAATAGGTGATGTTAAGGTAGCCGAACTTACAGCGGCGCAGGTGGAAAAGAAATTGGAGTCGCTCCTCAAAGGGGGTTATATCGTAAACCCCCAGGTCTCCATCAACATACTTGAGTACAGGAGCAGCGAGATATACGTCTTAGGGGCAATTAACAAACCAGGAGCATATCCTCTCATGGGGGAGAACAGTCTCCTCGAAGCGTTGTCCAGGGCCGGGGGTATAGCAACCACGCAAGGGGGTATTCCTGCCAGTAAGGAACTTATCGTATTGAGGGAAGAATCGGGGGCAGGAGTGGGCATTAAATATATTCGGATAAATCTCGATAAACTCCTATCTCAGGGGGATCTCTCGTTAAATCTTACCCTTAAAGATAATGACACTATTTACGTGCCCCAGGCGGATTCCATTTTCGTTTTTGGCGAGGTTAATTCCCCTGGTTCATTCATGCTATTGCAAAAAAAAGTCACAGTCCTCGAGGCCATCACCATGGCGGGTGGGCTGACCAAATACGCCGCGTCTAACAGGACTAAGGTGATCACCCATGAGGGTGGAACAGATAAGACTTTAAAAGTTGATATCAAGGCAATCACCAAGGGTGGTGACAGGAGCAAGGATGTAGTGTTGAAGCCAGGCGACGTGGTATTCGTTCCTCAGAGTTATTTCTGATGAACTTTTATTTGAAGTCCTGTTTCCTGGAGAGGTTGAGAGTCAGCGAGGAAAACATACATGTATGAGGACGACCATAGTATAGAAGAGGTAAACCTGAGAGATTATTTCAGGGTCATTTCCAAAAGAAGATGGACCATTCTAACCATCTTTCTGATTATTGTCTCTGTTACTGCTTTCGCTACGTTCAAGATGACACCCCTGTACAGGGCCAAAACGAAAATACTTCTGGATGAGGAAAAGTTAAAAGTTGTATCGTTTCAGGATATTTTAACCACGGATACGAAACGATCTGAATACTATACAAATCAACAACAAATATTATCCAGCCGTTCGCTTGCTAAAAGAACCATTGAAAAGCTGAACCTTCAGGACAGTCCTGAATTCAAACCCGAAAAAGGAGCCAACACAAAAGTGCGAGAGATCTTGAACTGGCTTCGCGCGAAGGTCATACCGGATAAGAATAAAAAGGAAGGGGTCGTATATTCCGACGACCCCATAGAGAAAACCGTGGACGCTTTTTTGGAGAGGTTGGAGGTCACTTTTGTTAGAAACAGCGGTGTGGTCAATGTGGCCTTTTATGCAAGAAAGCCACGAATAGCGGCTGACGTGGTTAACACATTGGCCGAGCTTTACATAGTGCAGGATTTGGAGAGGAGATACGGAGCATCTAAAAAAGCTATCAACTGGTTGGATTCTAAATTAGTCGAACTGAAGAAGAGCCTCAAGGACTCGGAATACGCCCTGCAAAAATACAAGGAAGAAAAGAATATTATTTCACTTGAAGGCAAGCAAAACATAGTGCTTCAAAGACTATCAGAGTTGAGCTCTACACTCACAAGGGCGAAAACGGAAAGGGTGGAGTTGCAAGTATTGTACGACCAGGTGAAGGCATACCTTGGGGACAGCAATAATGATAACAGATATGAAGAAGCGATACCAGCGGTGGTGGACAACAAACTTATACAGAATTTAAAGCAGGAATATATTCGACTGCAGGGAGATTATTCGGAGCTTCTAAGCCGGTACGGAGGAAAACACCCCAAGATGGTACGTCTAACCGCACAGGTAGAGAGCACAAAGGACAGGCTGCAGGAAGAGATAAAGAAGATAGTGGGAAGCCTGGAGACCCAGTACAGAGCTGCTCTTGCAAAGGAAAGAGCGCTGGAAAAAGCATTGAACGAACAAAAAAAGGATGCGCTGGAATTAAACAAAAAGGCCATTCAGTACGGCGTATTGAAGAGGGAGAATGAATCGAACAAAGACTTGTACGATGTATTTCTGACAAGACTTAAAGAAACAGACCTCTCTAAAGAGATACAGTCCTCGAATATAAGGATTCTGGATCGCGCCAAGACGCCGGAATCTCCTTTTAAACCAAGAAAAAAACTGAACATATCCATTGCCATGGTTGTGGGGCTGATGTTGGGCTTAGGCTTTGCTTTCATCGGGGAGTATATGGATTCCAGTCTCAAGACGCCGGAAGAAATTGAAGGTCACCTGGACATACCATCTCTTGGCATAATTAATATAGCCGAAAAATACGATCTGGTTCTAGGGGACCTGATAGTCAGAGATTCTCTGAAGTCGAGAATAAACGAAAGATTGCTTGCCGTAAGAACAAATACCGTTTTCTCTTTTTCAGGGGATGTCAGCAGGACATTGATGGTTACCAGTTCGTTTCCCCTCGAAGGTAAGAGCTTTATAGCGAAAAACCTTGCGGCATCGCTCGCTAACATGAATAAAAAAGTACTCCTGGTTGATGCGGATATGAGAAGGCCCAGCTTGCATAGAACTTTCAATATCGACCCTTCTCCAGGGTTGAGCGAAATCCTCGTTGGGGAGGCATCAATTGAGGAAGCTATAAAAGATACTACTGAAGCTAATTTGAGGTTGCTCCCTTCGGGAACAATACCGCCCAACCCTCTGGACCTGATAGGTTCCGAAAGGATGATGGAGCTTGTGGAGACATTGAAACAGCATTACAGATGGATTATTTTCGATACCCCTCCCCTCATAAACGTTTCAGATGCGGCTATGCTTTGTGGATCAGGTGTCAGCGTGCTTTTCGTTATTAAGTTCGGTGTTTTCAAGAAAGATGAAATAAAACAAGCAGTCAAACAGCTTAAAAAAATTAATGCAAAAGTTATCGGGGCGGTACTCAACTTTGTGGACTATAAGAAGGAGCGATACTATTACGGATATTACCATAAATATTACGACTACTACTATGATGAGGAAGGGAATAAAAAAGGTAGAAAAAAACAGGATATCTTAAGCTAAGAACTTTATTGATTTCGGAGCATCAAGCAAAATTAATAAGGGTGAAACTCTTATATAAACAGACGGGAGTATTCAAAAACGTAGCACCGGAGAGCAGATGTAGGCACTGCGTAGATGGAATTCGAAAAAGAAGACATATACGATAAGATAATTATCTGGGGCTTGGCGGGACTTATAGTGTTTACCCCTCTGCCCAAAGGCAGCGTTGGAGTTGGGTATTTCAGCATGTTGGAATTGTCGGTGTTCGTATTATTTGCTGTATGGTGTTTAAAGACAATAAGACGCGGCAGTAAGGGAAGCGTACGTTACAAATGGGGTCTTCTGTTCATCTTTCCGTTATTATTGATATCATTAGTCGTCTTTCAACTGATACCCCTTCCTCTTAGAGCGATAAAATCCCTATCGCCGCAAACCGGCAAATTTTACGAAAACCTGTACCGCTACAACAACGTTGAGAATGTTGAGAACACTGTACGAGGATTGAATAAAGTTCTATTCCCACAAGAAGACGGTAATTATACGGCGTTGCCATTCTTAAAAGCTCAGGACGGACGACAAACCTTGAGCCTATATGACCATAACACCAGGGAATACCTCTTCAAGTTGTTGGCCTATATGCTCGCTTTCTTTCTTGTAATACAAACCATTCGGACGAGGGAACAAGCCAGGACGCTCATATACGCCGCAATTTTTACCGGCTTCGCCCTGGCCACTTTGAGCATAATCCAAAAATATTCTTATAACGGGAAAGCTTTGTGGATATGGAAGCCGATAACTGCTCATGCGCATCCCTACGGCCCTTTCGTGAATAGAAACCACTTCGCCGGCTATATCAATCTCCTCATACCTCTGGGCATCGGCATGGCCATGTATGAAGCAGAAAGAGTCGGCATGGCGACTAAGAGCCGGCTTAAAGTTTTGAAACGTATTTTGTTTGATGAGAAAGGATCAAGAGCATTCGTCTTCGTCTTCGTATCGATTATCATGGCCGTTGCATTGTTCCTCAGTCTTTCCAGGGGGGGCATGATCAGCTTTGTCGGAGCGCTTTTCTTCATGTCGCTTCTGCTGGTCTCCAGGCGCTCTATAAGAAGAAGAGCTGTAACCATAGTATTTATTTCCTGCATTCTGGGATTGATTACATGGTTCGGCTGGGATCCCATCATACATCGATTGGAAACATTCAAGTATCTGGCGAGACAACCTCAAGCCGAGTGGAGGCTTACAGTCTGGCGCGACACTATCGAGATGTTCAAAAACTACCCGTTATTCGGGACCGGTATCGGGACCTACAGCAATACATTCCCAATGTATAAATCTGACGAACTATTTTTGACTGCCACTCATCCTGAAAACGATTATCTCCAGATACTCTCGGAAGGAGGAATTATAGGTGCCGCTACAGCCGCACTTTTTCTGGTTATTTTCTTCTTTAAGGGGATACTCGGATGGAAAGATAGACACAACAGATTTATTGTATATGCTGGCCTCGGTTGCCTTGTGGGAATGGTTGCTTTCCTCATGGCGAGTATTTTTAATTTTAATTTTCATCTCCCTGCTAATGCATTGCTGTTTATGGTTTTTGGTGGACTCTGTCTTTCCATGGTCAAAATCAAATCTGAATATAACAAAATTAACCAGTCAAATATCGTTAAAGGAGGCCTCTTTAAAAAATATGTGATTCCCACGTTGTTGCTCGCAGTTATTTCATTCCTCTCCATTCAGGTGGTTAAAGTATGGATGGCCGATATTTATCACAATAGGGCTATATCTTCGAGAGAGAACCGCGAATTGTCCACTGAGAATAGAATCGCACTTCTGAAAAGATCTATCGACTTGAACCCTATTAACTCTGACTACCGTCTTGCCAAAGCACGGCTTGAGCTAACGCTGATAGATAAGGTGGCTGACCAGGATGAGAAAATTGAATTCAGCAAGATGGTCATAGACGATCTTAAAAAGGCCGCAAGTTTAGAACCCACTAATGGTTATTATTGGATGTATTTGGCATGGGCTACGACCTCCTTGTTTTCTAAGCATGCACTCGCACATGAATATTTCAAAAAGAGCATAGCGCTCTACCCATCAAACTACGTCCTGCACGAACAATATGCTCTCTGGGCTTTCTCAGTAGTGAGAAATAGTAGCCCCCTTACAGGAAAGAAATCCTCTCAGTCTTCCGAACTTCTTTCTGGCAGCTTACCTCCAACTGCATCTCGTCAAGAACTTATGGATATCGCAGTGAGGGAATACAGGACTGCTTCTTTTTTAAACCATTCCCTGGTTGAAGATGCACTTCATCATTATTCAGAATTTACACGCGACCCTGAAAAACTTCGGTCAATCGTTCCAGAAAATTATAACGGCGAAAACCTTATCAGGAAAATCTTTAAAAATAATGGAAACTGAAGCCGACTATCCAAGGCGAAAAATGTGATTAATTTCTAAATATTAACCTTCATCTCTATCTATAAGGACTTAAAGGAAGATGGAGCGCCTACATTTAATATTAATATTTATTATAAGTTTTCTACTATCATATTCGTTAACTATTATAGTGCGAAAATATTGTCTCACTAAGGGCTATTATGATAAACCCGATAGTGTTAGGAAAATTCATAATCACAATATTCCCGTGCTTGGTGGGGTTGCGATATATGTTTCTTTTGCAGCATCATCAATAATTGCGGTTATCGTTATGAGAGCAACCGGTTTCCAGTCGAAAGGGGAGTATCATTATTTGATCGGTTTGTTTTTTTGTAGTTCTATCATTTTTCTCCTGGGATTGTATGACGATACCAGGCAAGTTAAAGCCAGTAAAAAGGTCTTGATAGAAGTAGCCGGGGCGGTGTTATTATTTTATTTCGGGTTTAGAATGGAAACTGTTTCAAATCCATTTGGGAGCCCCATTAACTTCGGCTATTTCGCCCTGCCTGCAACGGTTCTATGGGTGGTGGGAATCACTAATGCTATTAATTTAATAGATGGTATAGACGGGCTTGCTGCTGGCGTTAGTTTTTTGGTTTTAATAACTTTAGGGTTGATAGGAGTTACGGCCGGCTCTCAAATTCCATTAATATCCGCTGTTGCTATTCTGCTGTGTGGTTCCATATTGGGATTCCTGCCGCATAATTATCCTCCGGCCAAAGTTTTTATGGGAGATAGCGGCAGTCTTACAATAGGATTCCTTATTGCCGCCATTTCCATACAGAGCTCATTAAAAGGATCAACCACAATGATCTTGATTATCCCCTTAATCCTACTATTACATCCTATAGTCGATGTCCTGTCTTCCATCACAAGGCGAATATTGAAGGGTGTATCCCCATTTTCGGCCGATAAAGAGCATCTGCATCACAAAGTTTTGTCATATATGTCGCAAACGAGGTCGCCTGCAAGGAGCGCCCTTTTCTTATTTTACGGCATTTCTATATTGACGAGCTTATTGGCATTCAGCATGGCAGTCTTAAAAGTGGAATCAACAAATGTACTGCTTTTTGCGCTGTTTTTTGCCGTGGGCATTTGTATTGCGATAAATATAAAATGCTTTTCGAAACCGTTGTTTGCGTGTCTGTTTGTAAATAATAGTTACCTGAGCCGAATAAATAAAAAAGTGGACGGAATTGAAGAGAAAGTGTCATCTTCTCAATGGTCACTCTTGGCGAAAAAGCTGGACGATATGCCTTTCGATATTGTCAATTTTAATATATCGTCTTCGTTAGATGAGTCCAATAATTACAATCTGGTTTGGATTAACGGAAAAGGCATTATTAATAGAGAATACAACGGAATTTATGTCCCTTTTGAGCAGGATAATAAGGACAAATTGCTCTTCTCCATACCGGTTATAGACGAACAGGGAGCAAATATCGGGAAGATAGTGGCAACAAGGAAAATCCAGAGCAGCAACGATTATGAGGAGCTATTTCGACAGGCTTACGAGCTCAGCAAAATAGCAGGCTCAGGGGCTTATGAGGCGGAAACATTCGTCAATAAATCTCAGTTGACCAACATTATTTAAGGGTCAATGCGTTGTTAGATTCATTCAATCGAAAATGAAGGGGCGAAAAATGAAAGAAGACAACGGCAAAAGAATACTGGTAACCGGTGCAGGCGGGTTCATCGGCCATCACCTCGTAAAATTCTTGAAGCGCAACGGTTATTGGGTCAGAGGGGTCGATATAAAATATCCCCAGTTCGAAGAAACGCACGCCGATGAATTCGAGCTGCTCGATCTGAGAAGATGGGATAGCTGCCTCATCGCAAGCCTCGGAATGGACCAGTGCTACAACCTCGCCGCAAACATGGGCGGTATAGGCTTTATCGAAACCAATAAAGCCATTATCGTATATGACAACGTCCTCATCAGCATGCATATGCTCGAAGCGGCAAGGCTCAACGGGATAAAGAAGTTCCTCTATACATCATCGGCATGCGTCTATCCAGGATACAGGCAGAACACCGCCGACGTCACCCCGCTCAAGGAGGAACACGCTTACCCGGCGGACGCAGAGGACGGCTATGGATGGGAAAAGCTTTATACAGAGAGAGCGTGCCGCCACTATTATGAGGACTATGGATTAAAAATATACACCGTCCGCTTCCACAACATCTTCGGCCCCCTGGGCGCCTACGACGGCGGGCGCGAAAAATCCCCCGCGGCCATCTGCCGCAAAATCGCCCTCGCCAGAGAAGAGGATGAAATAGAGGTCTGGGGAGACGGCAAACAGACCCGCTCCTACTGCTACATAGACGACTGCGTGGAAGGTCTCTACAGGCTCATGCAATCGGATTACCACGAACCCATAAACCTCGGCCAGGACCGCATGATAACCATCAACGAGCTGGTGGACATAGTGGCCGCCATCTCCGGCAAGAAGATCACCAAACGCTACGACCTCACCAAGCCCCAGGGCGTCCGCGGCAGAAACAGCGACAACACAAAACTCCGCGAAGTCTTCAACTGGGAGCCGCAGGTCTCCCTCGAAGAGGGCCTAAAGAAAACATACCGCTGGATACACGACCAGGTGGTCAAAGAGGCCAGGGTAAAGAGCCCGGCCGCCGCAGAAAAGGCGTAGTTTCTCAGTATGGAAACAGGGAAAATAGAAAAAGAAATAACGACCATGCCGCAAGCGGGCGAATCGCTCAGGCAAAAGGTGATCCGGGGCGGAATCTGGGTCTTCGCCCTGAGAATAACCGACAGGGGCTTCCAGTTCGTGAGGCTCGTCGTTCTGGCCAGGCTGCTGGCCCCGTCTGATTTCGGCCTGCTCGGCATAGCGCTGCTATCCATGTCCGTCCTGGAGAGCTTCTCGCAGACCGGGTTCAACGAGGCCCTGGTTCAGAGAAAAGATAACATAGAAAAATACCTGGATACCGCGTGGACGGTGAACGTCATCCGCGGCGTAGCATTGTTCGCCCTCCTCTTCGTGCTGGCGCCCTACGTTGCAATGTTTTTTGAAAGTCCCCGCGCGCTCTCCGTAGTTCGGGTCATAGCGGTAACCGTGCTGCTCAGGGGGTTCACCAACATCGGCGTCGTTTTTTTCCAGAAGGAGTTGGAGTTCAACAAACAGTTCATATACCAGCTCAGCGGGACGGTGGCCGATTTCGCCGTGGCCATTACATGCGCGCTCATCCTGAAGAACGTCTGGGCGCTCATCTACGGCCTGCTGGCTGGCAACGCCGTGCGCTGCGCCGTATCCTACCTGATTCATCATAACCACCCCCGCTTCAGATTCCAGCGGGAGCACTTCAAGCAGCTTTTCGGGTTTGGCAAATGGGTCCTCGGCTCCAGCATACTGGTATTCCTCATCGTCCAGGGGGACGACATATTCGTGGGCAAGATGCTGGGCGTGGCCGCCCTCGGGTTCTACCAGATGGCTTACCGGATATCCAATATACCCGCCACGGAAATCACCCACGTCATCTCACAAGTGACATTCCCGGCCTACTCCAAACTGCAGGACAATATCCCCAGACTGAGAGAAGCCTACCTTAAAGTATTGCGACACACGGCATTTATTTCCTTCCCTCTTGCCGCAGGAATTTTTATTCTGGCCCCTGATTTTACCAGGTTGTTCCTGGGTGATAAATGGATGCCTATGGTTCCGGCGATGCAAGTGTTGGTTTTAGCTGGTTTACTAAGATCCATTGCAGGCACAGCAGGCTATGTATTCCTAGCGGTCGGAAAACCACGGATAGACACTCAATGGCAAATTGTTCGTCTTCTCATATTGGCTGTTTTATTGTATCCCTTAGCAACACGCTGGGGAATATTGGGAGCTTCGCTAACTGTGGTTTTAAGCATTTTAGTATCGGCCATTGGATTTAGTTTCATGGTAATCAAGATCACGGGATGCAAACCTAAAGAATTTGGTAAGATGCTTTTTTCCTCCTTATTAAGTAGTATAGCGATGATTTTAACTATAGTCATTTTGAGGGTAAATATAAATATATTGGGAATCTGGGGACTTTTATTATTTGCCATAGTGGGCATTTTGACCTATCTTGGAATAACTTACTTCTTTGATAGATTTTTAAATTATGAAATGCGAAGGTTCATAAAAGAGCAATTAAGTGCATTTAGAGGATTCTAACTATGCATCTTACCAGATATTATATGTATAAAAGGATCAAAGAATATTTTGATGCTACAATGAGAGGAAACATCCTGGGCATAATTGGCATTAAGAATGTTTACCCTTTTATCTATAAATCAATCTCTATAATTTCTGAAGTTTAATATCTTGAAGTAGTCATGTAAAATCACCACTTTTTTGT
>CAYVLI010000050.1:0-11404 GCA_964452105.1 uncultured Nitrospinota bacterium | reverse complement strand
TTCTGCGATTATGGACTATTCGATGCTCCAGCTATTGAAAAACATCTGCGAAACCGCTCTGTGCCCTTTTTAACAATAGATAACGATTATTTCCGGGGGGACGAAGGGCAGATAAAGACCAGAATAGAGGCCTTCGTGGAGATGATATTGGAGGAGAAACGATGAAATCAGATTTTCAAAATACGGTAGCGTTTATGGGCAAAAGGCTGGAAAAAAGACCAAGCGCCTGGGATGCTTTCCTGAAAGAAACAGCCTCCACCTTCCTGCGTGCCTTCGACGAAGGCTCTAAGACAGTCTGGGTATCGTGCTATGCTTTCCCCATGGAACTCCTGTGGGCTTTCGACGTGGTTCCTTTCGACTTTGAAATCGCCTGTAACAGCCTCCGTGCGGCTCTCAAAGGCAGGGGATCGTCGGTAATGGCAGTGGCAGAGCGGGAGGGTTATTCCAGGAACATTTGTTCCTTCTATCGACTGGTTCTCGGGGCTCAGTTTCTGAACATATTGCCACGAGGAGACCTCTTCCTCACCTCCAGCTACTACTGCAACGGGAAAGCAAAAACCAATGAAGCCATGGCGAATTATCGAGGGAAGAAAAGCGTGCTTCTGGACGTGCCAAACGAGATAAGTGGTTCTTCAATAAAATACGTCGCTTCCCAGTTGAGAGAGATCACAATCTTGCTGGAAGGAATAACGGGGGACAGGCTCGATCCGGATAGGTTGAGGGAGGCTATACGCTGGTCCAACCGGGCGAGAGCTTCCTATCAGGAGGTTAATGAACTCATGAAGGTTAGGCCCTGTCCGTGGGAGGGCTACAAGGCTTGTATGCTCGCCATCAGCGGCTCCTTGTTCTGGGGTTCACGCTTCAGGGATGAAATCCATCGAATGCTTATCAGCGAGATGAAAGAAAGAATAGACGGCAACAGAGCGTATGCAGAGGACTATAGAGTCTTATGGTCGCCCTGGGTGCCAGTCCAACCCACAGACATTTTCGAGACGCTATCGTCCAGCAAAGTAAGTGTACCGGTAGTGGAAAAGACAAGAGTCTACTGGTCGGAGATCGATGAAATGAACCCCTTTGAAGGGCTTGCGCTTAAGACCCTTCAGAACCCTTTCCTGGGAACCGCCGATAAACGGGCAAAGGGATTGTTAGAACTCGCCGGGGAGTATGAAGTGGACGGCGCCATACATTTTTCCACACCGGCTTGTTACCATGAGACCGGAGCGACTCGAATAATCGCCGACGCTTTCAAGGAGAAAGGCATCCCTTTTCTCGATCTTGATGGGGACATGACCGACGAGCGCAATTACTCTCCCGAAAAGACCATGGCCAAGCTGTCTTCCTTCCTTGAAATTCTAAGTGGGTAACAATTAAACCTAACCGGGGAAGTTAATCCTGATAAAATTAGGGGTAGAAACGGGAAAGCATACCTGCTATTATTCCTTAAGAAGAGAGCACCTATATCTGCCCGGGAAAGGCAGGTTCCGAAGACGCAAAGGAAAGAAGGAGAAAAGATGACTGCCGAATCCGTACTGTCCCAGTTCCACCAGGCGGTAGCCGACCCACTTTCGAGAATCGGAGAGTTGAAGAAATCGACCAATAGGAAGGTGGTGGGCTGCTTTCTGTACGATACACCGGAAGAGCTGCTCCATGCCGCCGGTCTTCAACCATTGGTATTCTGGGGAACAAACAAACCCCTCTCCAGGGCCGATACGCTGATACAATCCTTCTGCTGCTCGCTGGTTCGAAGCACGCTGGAAGTCCTCGCAGACGGCACTCTCAAGGACCTCGACGGGATGATCATCCCCCACGTATGCGACTCAGCCCAGCAGATGGCTTCCATCTGGAAGTACAATACAGAAGGAATGTACATTGAAGACTATTTTCTTCCCAAAAAGCTGAGGAGCCAGACATCCAAAGAATACCTTATGGCAGAACTGAACAGGCTCAAAGAGAGCATCGAAGGTTTAGCGGGACAAAAAATTTCCGATGACGCTTTGAAGGAGAGCATCAAACTCTACAACGAGAACCGTGCCCTGATGAAGGAGCTGAACGAGCTGCGTCTGAGTAAACCCGGCGTAATAGCAGACAAAGATTTTTATACCACCGTGAAGGCCTCCATGATGCTCCCCAAAGAGGAACATACACCACTGCTGAAAGAACTCCTCTCTTCACTCAAAGAAGCAACCGGCGGAGATGAACCGGAGGCCAGCCTGATTGTCAGCGGGATAGTATGGGAACCTCCGGAGATACTGGACCTCTTCGCGGACCTCGGAGTGCGTATTGCCGGTGACGACTTTTACAACGGCTCGCGCTACTTCTTGAAGAATGTTGCCGAAAACGACAATCCCATGGAGGCCCTGGCCGACAGGCATATCGACAACCTGCCCTTCTGCTGCTATCACTATCCTCAGCAAGAAACCGCACAGCACCTGATAAAACTGGTCAAGGACACCGGCGCCCAGGGAATAGTAATACTGGAAATAAAGTTCTGCGAGCCGCAGGATTTCGAGCATCCGGACCTTGTCAAGGCAATAGAGGAAGCAGGCATACCGGAGCTTTCCCTGGAAACCGACCAGCAGACCACGGCATTGGGCCAGATGCGAACGAGGCTCGAAGCCTTCATAGAAATGATAGGAGAGTGATTTATGAGCAAGAGGGAAAGAGGTTTCAAGACGACGTCTATCATGAGGCAGTTACTGGGCAAGTATTATCAGGACATCCAGAACTGCAATAAGGAAGGGCGTCCCATGGCATACGTGACCGCGGGATTCCCCGTGGAGATACTCTACGCCATGGACATTCTCCCCTTCTACCCTGAAAACCACGCCGCAATGCTCGGCGCCCGCAGACTGGCGGTCGAACTCTCCCAGGTGGCCGAGGCCAGGGGTTATTCGCAGGATATCTGCTCCTACGCCCGCGCTGATATGGGCTTCAACTTCAGCGGGGAGAGCCCCGTCGGCCCTGTTCCCAAACCCGATTTCGTGCTCTGCTGCAACCAGCAGTGCGATACCGTGACAAAATGGTACGAAGTCCTGGCCCGTCACTTCGGCGTTCCCATGTTCCTCATCGACACACCCAATGTGCAGGGTCTCGAACCCCTGGACACCGCTTTAGACTACTTCAAGAAACAGCTCAAGGAGTTGGTGGTCTTCCTGGAGAGCAACACCGACAGGAAGCTTAAGGGCGACATGCTGGAGGAAACCGTAACCTATTCCACCGAAGCCACCAGGCTCTGGAAGGAGATACTCTGGCTGGGCAAAAATATCCCCGCCCCGCTTACCTGCTTCGATGCCTTTATCAACATGGGCCCAATCGTTACCCTGCGCGGCCTGAAAGAATGCACAGACTACTACGTCAAGCTCAAGGAGGAAATAGAAGAAAGAGTGGCTAAAGGCATCGGCGCAGTTCCCAACGAGAAGTTCCGTCTCTACTGGGACAACATAGCCATATGGTTCCGCCTGAAGGCGCTTTCGGATAAGTTCTATGATGCCGGCGCCGCCCCGGTGGTTGCCACCTACACCAACGGCTGGGCCTACGCCTTCGACCCCGTCAACCCCTGGGACAGCATGGCCCGTGCCTACAGCAAGAACTTCATCAACTGCGGCATGGCGTGGAGGCTCCAGAACCTCACAGACCTCATCAACGAGTTCACCATCGATGGACTCATCATGCACTCCAACAGAAGCTGCAAACCATATTCTTTCGGCCAGTACACCATGAAAAACATCATCATGGATAAGCTGAAGCTGCCCAGCCTGCTCATCGAAGGAGACATGACCGACCCGCGAGTTTTCTCCACGGAGCAGGTGGAGGAGAGCATAGACACCTTCATAGAAAACCTGGAGAAGACAGTCGCCAGAGGCAGATAAGACCAACCGCATTTCTGGTTAAACAAAAGAAAAGGGCGGGTTTAAAGCCCGCCCTTGCTTAATATGTCTGGAAAGTGCGGCTATGATAATAACCGGCAGACGTCTCATTAAGCTTGCCTGAGCAGAGGCGTACTTTAAGTAAAGACCAGTTGCAAATTCTTCGCTTACCTGGAACAGCGCAACCACAGGAGTTGCCCCTGCCTTTAGATTAGCGCGCAATCATTATTGTCCACGTGGGGTGTCGCCCTGGATAAAACAGGAAATATTTTTAGGCAATTTAAGGTAGAATGTATGCGAAGGACATGATATAGTATCGATGTTTTTGGGTCGCAATAACCGGAAAAACTTTTGCTCAACCCACAAAAAGCTTTTCATTCACACTTGTTTTGAGGTCAACATAAACGTATAGAAAGGAGAACAGGAAAGATGGCTGGTATCTGTTCATACGGAGGATATGTGCCGCGGTACAGGCTGGATCGCAAAAAGATCTTCCAGTCGATGGGTTGGATGAACGCAGCTACTTTCGGCTTGGCTCGCGGAGAGAAGGCAATAGCCAACTTTGACGAGGACGCCCTCACCATGGCCGTATCAGCAGGAATGAACCTCCTCGACGGCGAGGACCGCTCAAAACTGGAAGGCTGCTACGTCGCCTCCACCACCATGCCCTTCAAGGAGAGGCAGAACGCCGGAGTAATAGCCGGCGCCCTTGCCATGGAAGACAACGTCCGCTCAGCCGATTTCTCCGGCTCCCTTAAGTCCGGAACCACGGCCCTCATTTCCGCCATAGAAGCCGTTGAATCGGGCCGTATAAACAACATCGTGGTATGCGCATCAGACAGCCGACTTGGCAAGATGGGAAGCCCCCAGGAAATGATCTTCGGGGATGCTGCCGCGGCTTTCCTGGTGGGAACGGAAAACGTTATAGCGGAGTTCAAGGGCTCATATTCCCTTACCTACGACTTCGTTGACCACTACAGAGGCAAAACAGCAATATTCGATCGCCAGTGGGAAGAAAGATGGATCAGGGACCTGGGATACGATAAGTTCATCCCCCAGGCGGTGGCGGGGCTGTTAGAAAAAACAGGCCTCAAGATAACCGATTTCGCCAAGGTTATATATCCCTGCTACTTTCCCGCCGAGCGCAGAAAGTTAAACAAGACATTGGGCCTGGAAGACGGCGTGGTGCAGGATGAAATGCTGGGTGAAGTCGGCGAAACCGGATCAGCCCAACCTATGATTATGCTCGCCAAGGCGCTCGAGGAAGCAAAACCGGGTGATAAAATACTCGTGTTAAGCTTCGGAAACGGATGCGACGCCATCTGCCTCGAGGTGACGGACGCCATAAAAAACGTTACCGGCAAAAGGGGAATCTCCGAGTGTCTGGCCAACAGGGCTGAGTTGGACAACTACACCAAATACATCGCCTGGCGCAATATGGCCCCCATTGAAATCGGGCTCCGCGGCGAGGAGGATACCTGGACCCGCTGGTCGCTGTCCTGGCGATCCAGAAAGGCTATCCTGGGGCTGTGCGGCACCAAATGCAAGAAATGCGGTACCACGCAGTTCCCCCCGCAACGGATTTGTGTGAATCCGGACTGCGGCGCAATCGATCAAATGGAGGATTTCTATTTCTCCGACAAGAGAGGCAAAATCTTCAGTTACACCGGTGACAACCTGGCCGCTTCCTTTAACCCCCCCAATATATATGGCAACATAGAGTTCGATGTAGGCGCACGATACATGTTCAACATAACAGACTGCGACCTGGATATGCTGAAGATAGGCATGCCGGTGAATTTCAGCTTCAGGATTAAATATTATGATGCAAACAGAGACATAACCCGGTACTTCTGGAAGGCGGTACCCATAACGGAAGGAGTGGCCAAATGACCAAAGGTATCAGGGACAAGGTCGCTATTTTAGGCATGGGCTGTTCCAGGTTCGGGGAACGTTGGGATGCCGGCGCTGAGGACCTGTTAGTCGAAGCCTTCGTCGAGTGCATGGAGGATGCTAAGATAGATAAAAACCGGCTCGAGGTCTGCTACTACGGGTGTCAGATCGACGAAGTCAACGTCGGTAAAGGGGCAAACCCCTGCGCCCAGACCTTGAAGCTGCCCTACATCCCCGTAACCCGGGTGGAGAACTACTGCGCCACGGCTACAGAGGCTTTCAGGGCCGCCTCCTATGCCGTCGCTTCAGGAGCTTACGATATAGCCCTGGCAATCGGCGTGGAAAAACTGAAGGATACCGGTTACGGCGGCCTCCCCAGCGGCAACAACAGAGGGCAGATGTATCTCAACATAGGTATCGATGGAACCGCCCCGGGAATGTTCGCCCAACTGGCCACGGCATACGCTTCCAAATATAACGTTCCCATGGACAAGCTCAAAGAGGCCATGGCCCATATATCCTGGAAGAGCCATAAGAACGGTGTAATGAACCCCAGAGCCCACCTCCGTAAGGACGTGAGCATGGAGCAGATACTCAAGGCGCCCATGATAGCCTATCCCCTGGGGCTGTTCGACTGCTGCGGCGTGAGCGATGGCGCCGCCGCCGCCGTGGTAACCACCCCGGAGATAGCCAGGGAATTAAAGCCCAGTGAAGACATCGTCAAGGTCAAGGCCCTTCAGATAGCCGTAAGCTCAGGCGAAGAAGCCATGTATAACACCTGGGACGGCGCCCACGTGGAAACAGTCGTCCGTGCTTCAAAAGCGGCTTACGAAGAAGCAGGCATAAATGACCCACGCAACGAAATCAGCATGCTGGAAGTCCACGACTGCTTCTCCATTACTGAGCTCTGCGTTTACGAAGACCTGGGTATATCCCCCAGAGGAGAAGCCATCGACGACGTCATGAACGGGTTCTACGATCTGGATGGCCAGATTCCCTGCCAGAGCGACGGCGGGCTGAAATGCTTCGGCCATCCCATAGGAGCATCAGGTCTCAGGATGATCTATGAGGTTTACAACCAGTTGCTGGAAAGATGGCCCGAAGAGCGCCGGGTCAAGAACGCCCGCGTCGGGTTAACCCACAACCTGGGCGGCTCACCCAGCTCCAACGTGAGCAGCATCGCCATTCTGGGGAAGGACTGAGAAAGTTTATTACGGTACTAACTCCATCCAGGACTGGCTGAGATCGAATGGAACAAAACTTAAGGGGCGATCATCGTGGTCGCCCTTTTTCTTCTTAGCAGTGATTTTAAATCCCAACCCATACCGCGCATCAATACATAACATAAAATAACTTACCCCACCGCATAATCATTTTTTACTTGTAAAAAACCCGCGAATTTGTAAGATGTAGAGCATGCCTCACCCTTAGAGGAGAGGTTAATCAGTTCATGGAGAGAGGGAAAGGGGTCTGGAAACGTTTCTTTTGAACATTAATAGCTTTTATCAAATGCCAAGGAGATAAATTATGAAATTTTGGCGTAGTCTGCTTCTGATGGTAATAGCTGCTTCTTTCATCCTCGGTATCTCGAGCCTCTCAAGCGCACTTGATAGCAGGTGCGTCCCGAGACCCGCTGATTGGCTCAGCAACTGGGGAAAGTGGGGTCCCAATGACGAGGTCGGTGCGTTGAACTACATCACCCCTCAGGTGATTAAAGATGCTGCAAAGCTCATCAAGCAGGGTAAAGTCATAAGTCTGGCCATGAACAACATCCCGGGGAAATCTCCCAAATGGCCCGGCCGCCATGGCCTGATTCGCGATATGGCTGTCGATGGGGCGGACTTCCTGGTGGCAAAACCGTTTGGTGAAGCTGGATGGACCGAATCGAACATTATAGTAGAAGACCACGGCTCCACCCATCAAGACCCGCTGGTACACGTATGGTGGGGGCTCTGCACCTACAACGGCTATTATGCACCTGAGATAATCAGCCGTTTCAAAGGGGTAACCAAGGGCAGCACCAACGCCTATTTACCCAAGTCATTCACCAGGGGTGTGCTAATCGACGTAGCCAAATATCTGAAAGTGGATTATGTTGATAAAATCGACGGCGCTTACGCGCTGACCCCCGAGCTGATTGAAAAAATCGCCAAGGCGGAAAACGTGAAGATAACTCCGGGCACCGCCCTGCTCATAAGGACCGGCTGGGTGAAAAAATGGACCGGCGCAAAGACCCCCTGGGGTCTGGGAAACGGTGAAGTGGGTATAAGCTGCGGCATCGAAAAATGGTTGCAGGAGAAAAAGGTGGCTTTCGTGGGCGCCGACAACGTCGCCGTAGAGGCCATACCAGCGAGCAAAGAATGCAACAACTTCTATAAGATACCGTTAGTACCCATGCACATCGGTGTATTGAGCAATATGGGTGTACCCTTTATGGAACTCGCGGACCTGGAAGAACTTTCTGCGGACAGCGCCAAGGACGGCGTCTATGAATTCGCTTTCTCCTTCGCGCCTTTCCGGTATTACAACGCCAGCGGCGGGTTGACATCACCCACCGCAATTAAGTGAGTTAGTGCAGGATAGAGGATAACATCCCTTCCCTTTCTCAGCGACGCGGCAATTGCAACGAATCAGTCGAATGAAATTGGAGTTAACAGATACTGAAAATTAGACAGGCGAAAGGTATGGAGAATACCTGTAAGTGATTCGGTGTTCTCCCTGTATTCTCAACTTGAGGGGACCTTTATCATTAAGGCCCCCTCAAGCGTTTTTATAAACCATCTGTTCTGAAAATATACGGTCACCTTTTTTTCGTAATATCTTGATATCCTATTTGAAAGCCCTTGGCCTGGACATGCGAGAGTTTTATATTGATTTAAGACAACCCTTAAGGCATAATTTCTATCCAGTCGTGCTATCATAACAAAAACCCTGTAATCCGCCATGATTATGGAACTTCCTTTTTCAGACCGCCGGTTATTTACGACCAATTTCTTGGGTGGGAAGTTCAGGCCATTCTGAACAAGAACATGCCAAGGGCACAGTTTGTTGCTCACTTTCGGCATACGGAAGTGCACGAAGATAGAGTTGAGGTGCTGCCGATGACGGAGAACGCTATTGAACATTTCATGGGTAAGGTCAGGGACTCTGCGGTCAGGTTTTTCAGCCGCATAGGCATACGCCCAAACCTCCTTACCCTCATAGGTCTGATACTGAGCTCAGTCACCGCCATCGCCTTCTCTCTGGATAAGCTCAGGATGGCCGGAGCAATGCTGATAATAGCCGGCGCCTTCGATATGCTGGACGGCCAGGTGGCCAGGGGCGCAGGACAGGTGACCAGGTTCGGCGCGTTCATCGATTCCGTGGTGGACAGGTATTCGGACTCGGTGATATTCCTGGGCGTGATGGTCAACTATCTTAACCAGGGCCGGGAAGCCTACGCCTTGCTGACTCTTATAGCCATGGTAGGCGCACTGATTACGAGTTACAGCAAAGCCCGGGGCGAGGACGTGATAGAGAGCTGCAAAGTAGGTTATCTGCAGAGGCCTGAGCGGGTGGTCCTGCTGATCATAGGGGGCCTGAGCAGGAGGATGGACCCGGTCGTCTGGATCATCGCCGTACTTTCACACCTTACTGTTCTCCAGCGAATATTCTTCGTGTTCACCAGGACTGCCGGAGAAGAATCCTCGATCAAAGAAGAAGGTGAATTTTCTATCACAAACGAAGAACATCTGCCCCCGGTTGAAAGACCGATCAGAGGAGCACGCGCTTTCGACCTCGTTCGCTGGGATTATCAACGGAATAGCTGGCAGTTCTACCTCATGAGCGCCATCATCCTGATAGTAATCTTCATGCCCGACCTGCTCAAGATCCGCTGATGACATATTATGAATATGGGGCGCTTATCCCTATTTAAAATCTCATTCAACAAGAAGTAAGAGTGACCGACCAGCCGCCCCTGCTCGCAGCCAGCGCGACCTGCTCTGATTAAATCCGCCTTGCCCGAAAATTTTTATTTAAGGAGATGTGCTTATGTCTTACGAGACAATCCTTTATGAAAAGAAGGGGAGAATTGCCGCCATAACGCTGAACAGGCCTGAAAAACTCAACACCATACATCCCCCCATGCCCGAAGAGCTCGAGCAGGCGGTGATAGCAGCCAACAATGATAAGGAGGTGCACGTCATCATCCTTAAAGGAGCGGGCAGGGCTTTCTGCGCTGGCTTCGACTTCTCCGGAAACCTTGAACATTTCGCCAGGTGGGGTGGCCAGGGCGCCCACGAGGAATGGGACCCGGGACAGGACATGCTTCTCACCACAAACCCCCTGACTGCGCCCGTCCCCAAACTGATGAGCATCTGGAAGAGCCCCAAACCGGTCATAGCACAGGTGCATGGCTGGTGCGTCGGCGGAGGGACGGATATGGCCCTCTGCGCGGATGTCATAATCGCCTCAGAGGACGCCCGCTTCGGCACACCCTATGCCAGGGTATGGGGCTGCTACCTGACGGGCATGTGGATATACCGCCTGGGCCTGGCGCAAGTCAAGCTCCTGGCGCTGACCGGGGACTCCATAGACGGAAAGGAGGCGGAGCGCATAGGCCTCATCAACAGAGCCGTTCCATTGGACAAGCTGGAGGAAGAGACACAGTACTGGGCGAACCGAATAGCAAACAACCCCGTATCACAGCTCGCTGCCATGAAACTCATCGTCAATCAGGCCTACGAGAACATGGGCCTGCACAGCACCCAGCTTCTCGGCCCCATCCTGGACGGCTACATGCGCAACACCCCGGAAGGCAAACAGTTCGTGCAAACGGCCTTCGAAAAAGGTGTTCTGGAAGCCATCGCCCAGAGGGACGCACCCTTCGGGGACTACAGCCAGGCGCCTAAAGACAAGAAACCTGCGGGCTCCCCTGACCGGAGTCGTTAGACCGCCTGTAAATTTTATCGAAAGGAGAACAATAATGCCGGAGCCTCAATATCCTACAAAAGACGGTATATGGTCAAAGGGGATGAGAGAGGAAAAAGGATATAAAAAGGTCAAACTGGGCACGCCGTATCCCCAGGCGGTACAAAACTTCCGCAAAGCCGTCGAAGGCCGGAACGATTTCGATCCCTCGGTCCTGCTGGTGTGGGGGACCATGCAGGCCACGGCCGTCCTCAACATATTGAAGGAAGCCGAGGAAACATTCGGGGAGGCGGGCCAGGAGCTCGTCCGGCGCGCCATCAACAAGGCCGGTTACGAGGTCATGAACGGCATGCTCGAAAATTCAACCTTCCCCGAGGACGTCGATGACATGGAGAAGATCTCCTACATGGTCACCGCCATAAACACCGTCCTCTACGCATCTCTGGAAAAGCCGCTCACCCTCTCACGGGATAGCTACGACTTCGATATCCTCTGGTGCCCCCACCAGGACATATACACGGCCTTCGACTGCAGGGTGCAGCGCTACTTCGTGGAGGGGATGTTCAAAGCCATCGAGGACAACGGTTTCGGAAGTGTCACCGCCACCTTCGACAAGCTGATACCCCGCAGGGCCGAATGCTGCCATTTCGTAACGAAGCTGCTCGGAGAAGAATCAGGTGAACACCCCTGGAGCGAATACTCCAACAAGCTCCAGAAGCGGGCGCTCCAGAAGA
>CAYVLI010000049.1:10102-11416 GCA_964452105.1 uncultured Nitrospinota bacterium | reverse complement strand
ATGAGTCTTGAAAAAGTCCTGTATGATACTGTTTAGTTTTTACGTTTAGTGTCTGCTGTCATTCCCGCGAAACTTGTCCTCGACTTGATCGGGGAGCGGGAATCCAGTATTTTCAATGGATTGCACCCTGCCTGGATTCCCCGGTCGAGCCGGGGAATGACAGAGAGCGGACTTTTTCAGGACTCTCAGAATTGAAACGCGTACGCACTCAGGTAGATAGGTCATAATAAACGACCGCTACGAGCGACAAAATATGAAGATAAACAGTCTGATATTCGATCTGGATGGAGTGATCACCAGCGAGGAAAATTATTGGGATGCGGACAGGCTTTCCCTCTGGGAGCTTTTGACCTCCGATCAATATCTCGGCATAAGAGGCTTCTTCGAACCGCCCGTATCCCTGCCAGTGGGAGAGCAGGAGGATAAGTACAGAATCCTCTCTCCAAATACCATGGTGCGGTTGAAAAACAGCGCGGTCAATTCGAATTGGGACATTACCTATGTCGTCTTTTCCGTCTGCCTGGCATCTATCTTGCGATGGCTGGAAGGCGAAAAACCTGAAGCGGTGAGTCGTTTGCTCAGCAGGGAACTTGACGACGAATTCATAGCCGATCTGGGTAAAGAGATTGCGGGTGACGGACCTTCGGTTTACTCGACGCTCGAGCTGATGGACCTGTTTCTCGTCAGCGCCAGGAACATGATCGGGCCGCAGTTGCTGGCCTATCTGGGGACCTTCTTCGAGCTGACCACTTTTCTCGACAGACGTGTATTCCAGCGGGATACACCATTATGGGAGCTGTGCCGCGATGTGTTTCAGGGATGGGTGACCGGCGACACCTTCAAAAAGCAGAGTTCAATTTTTGAAGATATTCCTGCAATAAGGCAAACGCTTTCGGAGCTTAATGCTCTAAATTTGAAGGACGACAACCATTTCAGAATGGATTTGCCGGTCCTCCCCACAGAGAGGATCAAAGAAGTATTCAGAACCATGCATCTGGCAGGAGCAGACTTTGCGGTTGCCACCGGGCGCCCCAGGAAAGAAGCAGTAAGCGCATTGAACAGCATAGGCATACTCGATTATTTCGATGAAAAGAGAATCATAACTCAGGGAGAAGTGGATAACGCAGAGGCGATCCTTAAACAAAGGGGAAGGCGGGAAAAGCTGTCCAAACCGCACCCCTACCCGATACTCAAAGCCATTTATCCCGACAAGACGCCGGAAGAGCTCTTCAACCTGGACGTGCCCGATCACAGACATGGCGTTTATGCGATGATAGGAGACGCCATGAGCGATATATTAAGCGCCAAACAGGC
>CAYVLI010000049.1:0-10002 GCA_964452105.1 uncultured Nitrospinota bacterium | reverse complement strand
GCGTTTATGCGATGATAGGAGACGCCATGAGCGATATATTAAGCGCCAAACAGGCGGGATGCACGGCCATAGGGGTCCTTTCAGGAGCGGGGAAGGACACCGGCCTGGAAGCGGAGCAGCGTGAATTCTTCACCAGGATGGGAGCCGACAAAGTGATCTCCAATATAGAGGAACTGCCCGAACTTCTTAAATCGGATCATTAGACATGGAAAACACAAACAAAACCATAAGAGCCAGAATACTGAAGGGAACCAGGGATTTCTTGCCTCGTCGGATGCTCCAGCGGGACTTCGTGGTGAACAGACTGGCAGAGGTATTTCAGAGCTACGGCTTCGAACCCCTCACCACACCGGCAATCGAATACCTCGAAGTGCTCACCAGAAAGTATGGCGAAGAAGGAGAGAAGCTTATATACCGCCTCGCCTATAAAGGAGGAGACGTCCTCGCGCTCCGCTACGACCTGACCATACCCCTCTGCAGGGTCTTTGCAATGAATTCCGGCAGCATCATAAAACCTTTCAAAAGGTATCAGATACAACCCGTGTGGAGGGCCGACAGACCTCAGAAGGGGCGGCTGAGGGAGTTCTACCAGTGCGATTTCGACGTCATAGGCAGCGCAGACATGCTGGTGGACGCCGAAATCATAAGCGCCACACACGATTGCATGGAGGCTCTCGGCTTCGACCTTTTCAACATACGAATAAACAACAGAAAGATCCTGAACGCCATCCTGGAATACGCCGGAATCCCGAAGACCATGGGACCCGACGTGCTCAGGGTCGTGGACAAGCTGGATAAACTGGGAACGGAAACCGTGACGGCGGAGCTGAAGGACCTCAACATGAGCGGCGCTTCGCTGGATGCTTTTCTCCCCTTCTTGAACATTAAAGGGAAACCGGAGGACGTGCTGCGTGAGTTGCGGGGCGCCCTCAAAGGCACACCTGCCGGCGCCGAAAGCCTGCTGGAGATGGAGGAGCTCTTCAGACACCTCAAGGATTTCTCCATACCCCGAGACCGATACTGCTGGGACGTGAGCCTGGCCCGCGGATTGGACTACTATACCGGCCCCATATATGAAACAATCGTAGAAGAACCCAACGTAGGAAGCCTCACCGGGGGCGGCAGGTACGATAGCCTGTTAGGAGAGTTCACCGGAGAGGATACCCCTGCCACAGGGGCCAGTATAGGGCTCGAAAGAATCATCACCGTCATGGATGAGCAGAAGATGCTCCCCGAGGCGACGACCATCACCCAGACCCTCGTGGTACACTTCGGAAAGGAATACAGAAGCAAAGCCGTCTCTCTGGCCGGGGACCTGCGAAGAGCAGGTCTGAAAACCGAAGTATATTACCAGGAAGACCGCCTCAAGAAACAACTCACTTATGCCAACAGGAAGGGGATACCCTTCGTAGTCATAGTAGCCCCGGACGAGCTCAGAGAGGGCAAGGTGACCGTAAGGGATATGACAACTGGAGAACAGGAATTGGTTACCTTGGAGAATGCACCGAAAAACCTCCTGGATAAAATTTTCACTTAACAGATACCGGTAGAGCCATGATAGCCATAATAGACTACGGGATGGGAAACCTCAGAAGCGTTCAGAAAGGCTTCCAGAGGGTCGGATGCCAGGCGCTTGTCACGAGGGATGCAGGCGCAATAGCAGACGCCAGGGGAGTGGTTTTGCCCGGAGTGGGCTCCTTTAAAATGTGCATGGACAACCTGAACGCCTATAAGCTCATTCAACCCGTGGTCGATGCGGTCGAATCAGGAAAGCCATTCCTGGGCATCTGCCTCGGATATCAATTGCTCTTCACGGAGAGCGAAGAGTTCGGGCCCTGCCCCGGACTGGGCCTGCTCAAAGGGAAGGTTGTGCGCTTCAGCAGGGATATCAAGACCCCCCACATGGGATGGAATCAGATAAAGATGGCCGGGAAACCACCCATACTCGAACACCTGGCGGAAGGTTCATACGTTTACTTCGTGCACTCCTATTATGTGATACCCGAAGACAACGGGCTCATCGCTGCCACCACAGACTATTCCGTCGAGTTCGCTTCGGCAATCTGGAAGGACAATCTTTTCGCTACCCAGTTCCACCCCGAAAAGAGCCAGGAATTGGGATTGAGCATACTGAAGCGATTCGGCGAATTGTGCGAGAAACAATAGAGTCCCACTATGCTAATAATTCCGGCTATAGACCTCAAGGACGGAAGATGCGTGCGCCTTCTCCAGGGAGAGGCCGACAGGGAAACCGTCTATTCGCTGAACCCGGCCGCTGTCGCCGGAAGATGGGAAGAGGAGGGGGCGGCCCGACTCCACGTGGTGGACCTCGACGGAGCTTTCTCGGGATCACCGAAAAACAGAAACGCCCTGAAAAACATAGTTGAGGCGGTATCCATACCGGTACAGGTCGGCGGAGGAATCAGGAACAACAGGAATATAGACGACCTGTTCGCCCTGGGAGTCTGGCGTTTGATCCTGGGCACCGCAGCTTACCAGGACCATCAGTTTTTGAAATCCGCATGCCGGGAACACCCCGGCAGGATAGCCGTCGGCGTTGACGCCCGCGATGGCAAAATGGCTATTCACGGCTGGGTGACTGATACCGGCGAGGATGCCATACCCTTCGCTCTTCGCTGCCAGGAAGCAGGCGCATCGGCCATAATTTATACCGATATATCGCGCGATGGAATGCTCAGCGGGCCGAACATAGCAGCGACCCGCGAGGCCGCCAGAGCTCTCGAAATACCCGTCATAGCCTCAGGCGGAGTATCCTCCATGGAAGACATAACCAGGGTAATGGAGCTGCAAGAGGACGGCGTCGAGGGAGTAATCGTGGGAAAAGCCCTTTACAGCGGAGCGATAGACCTCAAGAAAGCCATCGCTTTAACACTCGAAGGTACATAGAACATGCTGGCCAAACGCATCATTCCCTGCCTCGACGTCAAGAACGGGAGAGTGGTCAAGGGGGTAAAGTTCGTCAACCTCCGGGACGCCGGTGATCCCCCGGAAGCCGCCGAGGCCTACGACCGCCAGGGCGCAGATGAACTGACCTTTCTCGACATAACCGCCTCTCACGAGAAGCGGGATATAATTATCAACGTGGTGGAGCGGACCGCAGAGAGGGTTTTCATGCCCCTCACCGTAGGCGGCGGGCTGAAGACGCTGCAGGATATCCGCAGCCTGCTCAAAGCGGGTGCGGACAAGATATCCATCAACACAGCCGCCGTAAACGATCCGCAGTTCGTGGCCCAGGCTGCCGAGAAGTTCGGTAGCCAATGCATCGTGGTGGCCATAGATGCTAAAAAAGTCAGGGAAGAAGGTGAAACCGACCATAAAAGCCCCCGTTGGGAGGTTTACACACATGGCGGGCGCACCCCCACCGGCATAGATGCGCTCAAATGGGCGCTCGAAGTAGAGAAACTGGGTGCAGGAGAGATACTTCTCACCAGCATGGACTGCGACGGGACACAGGACGGCTACGACATACAGCTCACCGCCACCATCTCGCGAGCCGTGCGGATACCGGTAATAGCATCCGGCGGCGCCGGAAACCTCGAACACCTGTACGAAGCCATAGAATACGGCCATGCCGATGCCGTGCTGGCCGCATCCATCTTCCACTACGGGCAGTACAGCATAAAAGAGGCAAAGGAATACTTGAACTCTAAAGGTGTAAACATAAGAATTTAAAGTCGAAATAGAGGTAAGGTGATGAATTTTAATGCTGAACTGGTCTTCGATGATCGAGGCCTAATACCTGCCGTTATTCAAGACCACCTGAATAACCAGGTCCTCATGGTTGCTTACATGAATCGGGAATCGCTGGGGATGACCCTCGAAACAGGCCTTACGCATTTCTGGAGCAGATCCCGACAGGAGCTGTGGAAAAAAGGCGAGACTTCCGGACATCTCCAGCACGTAAAAGAAATTTTATACGATTGCGACTCAGACACGCTGTTAATAAAGGTCGAACAGATAGGAGCAGCCTGTCACACCGGTAACAGGAGCTGTTTTTATCGGGAGCTCAGGCGGTCAACGCCTGAAGATAAAGCATGATAAAAGCCGGCATTCCGATTAAACAGGACATAGGATAAGTTATTGTATCTAAATCATTTATTTTACTTGACAGAAATTTAATATGGTAATATATTCGAAGCTCATAGTTTAAACTTTCATACAAAATAGTATAAATATTGTCATATTTTAGCGCGATGAGTGTTTTATTTTGTAATTCTATACTTTTTTTAGTAGATATCCCGGAAAAATAAGAAAACATTAAAACAGGAAATGCTGCTATACCGGGCCTGAGGGAGGAGGTGTTAATTCTTATATGCCGGGGATTAGAGTAAAAGAGGACGAGCCTTTCGAATATGCTTTAAAAAAATTTAAGAAACAGTGTGAAAAAGCTGGCGTTCTTTCCGAGATAAGGAAAAGAGAGTATTACGAGAAACCGAGCGACAGGAAAAAAAGGAAGTTACTCGCCGCAAAGAAAAAGATGTCCAGAGCCAACTCAAGTCGCAGGTAAAAGTATAATTTGAATACGAAAATCTCTTACAGAACATCAAAGCAAAGCCGGGGGGACAGCCGAGAGGCGGTCTCCCCACTTTTGCTTTTATGACTTCTCAAACCGATCATTTAATTCGCTATAAAAACACAAAAATACGTCGTTGAAAATCGATAACAGTACTAATGTATATTCCCTTATTTAAGGGAAGAGCACAAACACGTAACGACACCCTTTCATCCTTAGAATTTATACTTCCATCATAGTTTAAATCAGGTCTGTTTTTCCACAGAAGAAGAATGATTGCCCTCAGTTAAGTTTTAGAAGGGTTTAGATGAATCCAGATACGCTGCAAACTTTAGAATTTGATAAGATTGCAAACCTCATTGGTGAAAAGACGGCCTCGAAGCTCGGGACTTCCGTCGTTCACACTTTACTCACTCCTTCATCCTCCATTTCGGACATCCAGGCGGCCTTAAAGGAAACCACGGAATTCGTAAACCTCATCAAGATTAAGGGGAGTCCTCCCCTGACAGGACTGCAAGACGTCAGGCCTGCCCTGCAAAGAGCCCTTCTTCAAAAAATGGTTCTGGAACCAGAACAATTGCTCGATATCGTGCGCCTTCTAAATGCTGTACAGGCGGTGGACAACTACATAGGCGCAGAGGAAAACCTGTACCCGCTTATTACACGCCGTGTCCGTCGGCTGGATGCGCTTGAAGGACTTAAAAGAAAAATCGGACACTGCATAAGGGGCGACGGGGCAATCCTGGACACCGCCAGCCCGAAATTGGCGCAGCTCAGGAAGTCTATCGAGAGGCAGCGCACACAAATAAAGGGAGTACTGCAAGGCATCTTATCGAAGCGAAAAGAAATAGTGCAGGACAGCTTCATAACCCTCCGCAACGGGAGATACGTCATCCCCCTGCGCTCAGACTTCGGAAAGTCCCTAAAAGGGATAGTGCACGATAAATCGCAGAGCGGATTCACTTTTTATGTCGAGCCGGGAGAAACCATCCATCTTAATAATATGTTGGCCAACCTCCTGAAAGATGAAGAGGCGGAAATATATCGAATACTGAAGCAGCTCACAGAGGAGGTCAAATCAGAAGCGAAGGCAATAGAAAACAATTGCCATGAACTGGCGGAGCTCGATTTCATATACGCCAAGGCACGCTTCAGTATCGAGTTTCAATGCCGCGAACCGCTCATAAACAGCAATAACGTCACCCAGTACATTCGGGCAAGACATCCCCTTCTCATATATAAGCACAGGAAAGACGAAGGAGATAACGCAGAAGCAGAAAAAAAAATTGTCCCCCTTACGGTCTCAATCGGGAAAGACTATAATACCCTCCTCGTTTCCGGGCCGAATACAGGAGGAAAAACCGTCGCTCTCAAGACTGTGGGTCTGCTTAACCTCATGGTTCAGGCAGGCTGCCACATCCCCGCCGATGAAGGCAGCAACGTGGGAGTCTTCGGCTCCATATTCGCGGATATAGGTGATCAGCAGAGCATCGAACAGAACCTCAGCACATTCTCTTCTCACATGAAAAACATCATCGATATAGTTAACAGAGCCGATGAATCTTCCCTGGTCCTTCTGGATGAGATAGGTTCAGGCACCGACCCGACAGAGGGCGCGGCTCTGGGGATAGCTCTGCTGGAACACCTCACCGCCAGGAAGGTCAAGACCATTGCCACCACACACCACAACCTGCTCAAGACCCACGCGTTTACAAGTAGAAACATGGAAAACGGCTCCTTTCAGTTCGATTCTATCTCGCTGCGGCCCACATATAAATTCCAGCTGGGGCTGCCGGGGAGCAGCAACGCCCTGGAGATAGCACAGCAGTTGGGGCTCCCTGAACCGCTCCTGATAAAGGCCCGCCTGGAGCTCGGAGATTCCAGGCTTAAGGTGCATCAGTTAATCTCGGACTTAAAAGGGAACCTCAAAACCATCGAAGAAGAAAGAAAAACCCTGAAAAGTGAAAAAAACAGGCTTAAAGGGTTGAAAAAACAGTATCTAAGGATTATCAATAGTGAAAAAGAAGAAAACGAGAGTGCCCGGAGGGAGCTTGAGCGACAGGTAAAGGCTTTCATAGAGAAATCCAGGGAAGAGATCAAGGCTTCCCTGAAAGAAATCGAGCGGAAAGCCGCCTGCCAAATTTCTGATGCGCCCGCACAAAGAACGCTCACCAATATCACCTCCAAAATCAGTGAATTAAATCTCCACCAGAGCAGGAAGAAAAGAGAAGAGGTAGAGCTACATAAAGGAGACGCCGTTTTCATGCCCGGGTTAGGCCTGAAGGGGACCCTGATGGAAGAACCCTCAGCATTGGAGCGAGCCTACGTCAAGTGCGAGGATAAGACACTCCGCGTTCCTGTGGCAGAATTGCAGAGAGATAGAAGTTCCCGGCCGGAAACAGACGATAAAGACGAAAACTGGCTCAACTTTGAGTTCCATACAGAAAGTAAAAGCCCCGTCGATAGCGCCAACATCGTCGGCAAAACGGTAGAAGAAGCCCTCCCCGTAGTAGAGAAAAAGCTGGACGATGCATTTATACAAGGGATTTCTTCCGTCACCATCATACACGGTATAGGTACAGGGCGGCTGAAGGAAGCAGTGGAAGAACTTTTAAATCACCATCCCCTGGTCAAGAGTTTTCATCAAGCCGAGAGGCATGAGGGTGGCCACGGTGCGACGGTAGTAAAGCTCTGAGTTAATCTGGTGAGTAATGGCCGAATACATCGATGACAACATAATAGAAAAATTAAGAGACCAGATGGACATAGTTCAAGTCATCTCGGATTACCTGCATTTGAAGAAGGCCGGAGCAAACTATAAGGGCCTTTGCCCTTTTCACAACGAGAAGACCCCCTCCTTCGTCGTAAGTCCTGAAAAACAGATTTACCACTGCTTCGGATGCGGAGAAGGCGGCAATGTATTCAGCTTCGTGATGAAATTGGAAAACTTCTCCTTTCCCGAAGCGGTCAGGCAACTGGCGGAAAAGCATGGCATAAGAATTCCTGCGACCCGCAGAGCACACGCACAGAAGGAAAAAGCCGATACTATAGAACAGCTCTACTATATAAACCTGGCAGCCGCAAAATACTACCACCGCATATTAACAGAAATGCCCCAGGGCGAACCCGCACGTGAATACCTTAAAAACAGAAACGTCTCGGAAAAAACCATAAGCAAGTTCCTCCTGGGATTCGCCCCTTTTGCCTGGGACCTGCTTGTAAGGCAACTGCGCTCCCAGGGATTCCCCCTGGAATTGGTGGCTCGCAGCACCCTCATAAAAGAGAGAAGCTCAGACAAGGGATACTACGACACCTTTAGAAGCAGAATAATCTTCCCCATACAAAACGTAAGGGGGAAAATAGTCGCTTTTGGCGGGAGGCTAATCAACAGCGACGATACTCAGAGTCCCAAATACCTTAACTCATCAGAGAGCCCCATTTATGAAAAGGGCGCCAATCTGTACGGCCTTAACTCCTCCTCCGAACAAATACGCAAGCAGAAGAACGCCATAATAGTGGAAGGCTACATGGACCTTATAACCGCCCACCAGGCAGGCATCGGAAATGTGGTGGCCACATTGGGGACAGCCCTTACCAGGCGTCAGGCCAAGCTTTTGAAACGGTTCACACCCCAGGTGACGCTCGTCTTCGACGCCGATGCCGCAGGCAGAGCCGCTGCAGAAAGAGGGCATGCCATCTTCCTTGAGGAAGGCTTGCAGGTCAAAGCTGCCTCCCTCCCATCAGGAAGCGACCCCGACAGCTTCATAAGGCAGCAAGGGCCTGAAGCCTTCATTTCGGAGATAACCGACGCCAAGCCCCTCATGGAATTCATCATCGACAATGCCATCAAGGAACATGATACATCCGACATTCAAGGGAAAGTGGATTGCGTAAACAGCGTGCTCCCCTTCCTGGCACGAATAGATAACTCCGTGGAACGTAGGGAATACGCACAACTCCTCTCCGAAAGAGCCTCAGCGCCGGAAGAGGATATACTGTCGGAGCTTCGGCGCTCCGGCCTCTCGAGGAAAAAAAGAACCCCTTCCCTGGACAAGAATCTTGCAGCAGCAAAAGCGGAGAAGAACGAATATACAAACGCTGAAAAGGAGTTGCTGCCTCTGCTTCTTCATCAGAAGAAAATCCTGGAAAAATACGCTCAGCGGCTCAAACCCGCAATTTTTAAACAGGAAGAGCACAGACAGGTCCTGGAAGCTTTGCTCGAGCTGAGCGACAAGGAAGAAAACCTCAATTTGGCCAAACTCATAGACATGCTCGAAAGTGACGAGGCAAAGCATCTGGTATCGAGCATCATGATGCAGAAGATAGACCTGGACGACTGGCAGAGAGCCGCAGCAGACTGCATTAAGCTGCTGGAAGAGAGAGCCGCGGAACCGGGAGTTTCAACGGTGGAAAAACTGAATAAAGCCACCCTCGAATTGAAAGAGGCGGAGCGCAAGGGCGAAAACATAGGTCCTCTGCTGAAGAAGCTTCAAGATTTACGTTCCAGACTGCAGAGTGAAGGGGGAGAACGACAACTCATACGTCTGGAACATCCATAGAAATATTAAATAAATATTTTACAGTTAAGACGATTTCGGTTTATTGTTTGTTTCAACTTGTGTGGAGGCGGCGTTTGCTATGACCAAAAGTGGAAGCATGGACAAAGTAAAGCAGCTCATCGCCATAGGGAGAAGTAAAGGTTATCTCACCTATGAAGAAATCAACGATGCCCTCCCACCCGAAATAGTTTCTCCTGAAGAAATAGACGATATCATGTCAACTTTCGGGGAGATGGAGATCGATATTGTCGACTCGAAACGGAAAAAAACCAGGCACGCCACCCTGAAAGAGGAGAGCAAAAACGGCTCAAACATCGAGCGCGGGCTGGGAATAGAGTCTGACATCTTAGGCAAAACCGACGACCCGGTAAGACTATATCTCAGAGAAATGGGCAGCGTTCCACTGCTCACCAGAGAAGGCGAAGTAAAAATCGCCAAGAAGATCGAAGAAGGCCAGGGGGAAGTGCAAGAGGCTGTGCTCAGTACCCCCTATGCGGTAAAAGAAGTGCTGAGCCTCGCAGATAAATTGAAGCAGAACAAGAACGACATAAGCGAGTTAATCTATTCCAGCGATTTTTCAGAAAATAATACAGACAAAAAGCGAAACGAGGCTCGAAAGATAAACCGCTTCATCGGAGAACTCAGGCGAAACTACTTTCAGTACCAACAACTGAAGAAGAACGGTTCAGGAAATAAGAGCAAAAGCGGCTCTGGAATGACCGAGGAAAAAATAACGTCGAAAATGACTCAATGCCTTTATCATTTAAACCTGAAGCCGTATCTCATAGAAAAAATTGTGAACAAACTGGAAACGCTCAAGAAAAGGATAGACCAGAGCACAAAAGAAATCGAGAATACCCTCGCTGAAGCAGGCATGTCCCTGGAAGAGCTCAGAAAGGCCCTGCGCAG
>CAYVLI010000048.1:0-11546 GCA_964452105.1 uncultured Nitrospinota bacterium | reverse complement strand
GCGCCGCAGCCAGGGCCACGGCGGTCGTGTCCGAACCCCCTCGTCCGAAGGTGGTAACGTTCTGATGCTCACTTATTCCCTGAAACCCCGCCACCACAGCTATTCTACCTTCCCGAAGCGTCTTATGAATGGGTTCCGCATCTATATGGGTGATACGCGCCCTGGTATGGGCTTCATCAGTCTGAATACCCACCTGCCTGCCGGTGAATGAGCGTGCAGGGTAACCCAGCGTCTGAAGAGCTATGGCCATCAAAGCGGCGGAGACACGCTCTCCGGAAGACATCAGGAGGTCCATCTCCCTTTCATCCGGGATATCCGAAATCTCATAAGCAAAGTTGATCAGCTTATCCGTCTCTCCCGCCATGGCCGAGACGACCACCACCAGATCATTCCCCTCGCTCCTGGCCTTTCCAATCTTTTTTGCCACTTCCTTGATGCGTTCTATGCTGCCCACGGAAGTGCCGCCATATTTATGAACTATCAGACTCATCTGCGCGTTACTCCACCCCTTACGACGTTAAAAAGAAATCCATCAATTCAAATCCTCGTTTAAATTCTTTCGTGGACAGGCCAACAATCCTTTCGCAGAAAGCATCCTGTCCGTTTTTCGCCACACCGCTCCCGCACATGGCGAAGGGCACCGGATCGGATGCGTGCGTTCTCAGGGACAATGGCGTGTAGTGGTCCGGCAGTACAAGCGCCCTATGATCTCCGAGCTCCTTCAGCCCCTCAAGCATTCGGCATACCACCAGCCTGTCGAAATCCTCTATGGCCTGGACCTTCTTGTCCAACTCCCCTTCATGGCCCGCTTCATCGGGAGCCTCCACGTGGAGGTACAGGAAATCCACCCCGCCCCTCAGCGCCTCAAGCCCGTAATCCGCCTTGCCCCGGTAGTTGGTATCCAGATAACCCGTGGCGCCCGGCACTTCTATGACCCTCAGACCCAGGCACCGGGCTATGCCCATAACCAGGTCCACCGCAGCTATGACCGCTCCCTCCAGGCCGTACTTCTCCTTGAAAGAAGGCATGGTCGGCGCTTTTCCGCTCCCCCAGAGCCAGATGCTGTCCGCAGTGTTTTTCCCTTTCTCCCTGCGTTTCCGGTTGATGGGGTGTTCCCTCAGCCACATCTGGCTCCCCTCCATCAGCTCCACGACCCGCTCGGCGCCTTCGCCCCCAGGCAAATAATCCGTGACAGGCCGAGAGAGTATGTCGTGAGGCGGCGTCAGCTCCAGATTTTCCGGGCCTCGCTTCCAGACGGTTAAGTGGCGGTAGCTCTTTCCCGGGTAAAACCTCACGGAATCAGAACCCAACTCCCGCTGTAACCCGTCGATGAGAGTTGCGGCCTCGCCCGAGGTTATGTGGCCGGCGCTGTAATCCTCCATGACGGCAACCCCGTCCCTGCTTCCCAGCGTCACCAGGTTGCAGCGAAAGGCAACCTCATCCGGCCCCAACTCCACCCCTATGCTTGCGGCCTCCAGGGGCGCTCTGCCGCTATAGTAACGCGCCGGGTCGTAGCCCAATATGCAAAGGTTGGCCACATCGCTTCCCGGAGCCATGCCCTCGGATATGGTATGAACGTTCCCCGCCAGGCCCTCACGGGCCATGGAGTCCATGCCGGGAGTGTGAGCTGCCTCAAGGGGTGTCTTACCGCCCAGCTCAGGGCAAGGCTCATCGGCCATGCCGTCCCCTATGAGCACCACATACTTCAACTCTGATTCACTCCTTGTGCTGGCAAAGTTCGCGCACCACGTATTCCACGAACTTGTCGCACTTCTCCTGGAAACCGCCCTCCTCGACGAACTTCTGGAATTGGCCTTCCACGCTGAAGTCCATGCCCGTCAGTCCCAGACACTCGGTATTGCCGAACTTCTCCTGAAAACCCCGGTAGAGCTTCTCGGCCGCCTGCCTGATGTTCGCCCGGGCCTGCTTGGAGGACTGCTTGTCGGTAGCGTTCTTCCCGTTGATAAAACCCAAAGCAACCACCGCAGAGGATATGGCTCCACACGAGGCCACCTGGCAGCCCGAAATGCCGCCCATGAAGCCCGTGCTGGCCCAGTTGACCGCCGGGTCCAGGTCGAACTCTTCCTGCATAACCTGCAGGACCGCGGGTCCTCAATGATACCCTTTGTGCATGTAATCAACCGCTTTTGCCGCAGTCTCGTCTATCTTTTTCTGGTCCATGATCCACTCCCTGGAAACGAAACTTGATGAACAGACAACCACGTTCTACAGGTAACTCAAATTATCCTCATCTTCGAAGCTAAGAGAGAGAAGCGCGGTCGAAATATGATACCGAAAAACGCTCACCCGGTTAGCCCTCTTCCCCGTTTTCGACGCGTATCAACATGGTATCCTTCAAAACGAAGTCAAACCTGGTGATCTCCCGAAGCGAGCGCTGCATGTCCTCTTCCCGCGCCTTATGCGTCATTATCACCACCGGCACACCGCCATCCTTCCTCCTCACTCTCTGGATGACCGAAGCGATGCTGATGCCGGAAGCCCCCAGTATCCCCGAGATGCGGGAGAGGACGCCGGGCCTGTCCAGAACGTGGAAGCGCATGTAATACTCCGTTTCCACGTCGTTGATATTCCTTATCGCAAGCCCCGAATCCCCTTCAGGGTTGACCGTGGGCACCTGGAACCCGCGCTCCACGCCTTTCAACATCTCCCGGGCGATTTCCATAACATCACCCATCACCGCACTTGCCGTCGGCAGCGAACCGGCCCCCTGTCCGATGAGAGTATTCGGCCCCGACATGTCACCGACCACGTTGATGGCGTTATACACCCCGTCCACCTTCGCCAGAAGATTATCCTCCGGTATCAAAGCGGGGTGTACCCTCACCTCAACCTCGTCCCCAGCACGCCTGGCGATGGCCAGCAGTTTTATCCTGTAGCCGAACTCGCGCGCAAACTGAATGTCCCGAGGCGTTATATCGGTAATCCCCTGACAAAACACAGCCTTGAGGTCAAGGGGAACGCCGAAGGCCAGGTGAGCCAGGATGGCTATCTTGTGTGCGGAATCCGTCCCTTCTATATCGTACGTTGGGTCCGCCTCCGCGTAACCCAGCACCTGGGCCTCTTCGAGTACCTCTCCGAAAGGCCTGTCCTCCTCCGTCATCTTGCTTAATATGAAATTGGCGGTGCCGTTGACTATCCCCTGTATGCTTTGAAACCTATTGGCCGGAAAGCCGTCTCGTATGGCCCTGATTATGGGTATGCCTCCGCCCACGCTGGCCTCGAAGCTTATGCAAACGCCTTTGGCAGCCGCCGCATCGAAAATCTCCCTGCCGTGATGGGCCAGCAGCGCCTTGTTTGCGGTGACCACGTGCTTTCCCTTTTCGATGGCCTGAAGTATGAAGCTTCTGGCAGGCTCCAGACCTCCTATCAGCTCTATGGCTATGTCGATGTCCGGTGCACTCAGAACATCTTCCGCGCGAGTCGTAAGAAGCGCCCTGTCCACCTCCACCCCGCGGTCGCTCTCTGTGTCCAGATCGGCTATCCGCTTGAGCGCCAGCGAAGCGCCCAGC
Organism: uncultured Nitrospinota bacterium; assembly: GCA_964452105.1. GTDB lineage: Bacteria > JAUXIQ01 > JAUXIQ01 > JAUXIQ01 > JAUXIQ01 > CAYVLI01. Next base: position 8,016 of record CAYVLI010000048.1, on the reverse strand, counting down.
CTCTGTTCAATAATCCGGGAATTCTGCTTGAAAATCCTTACCACACCGCTGCCTATGGTGCCAAAGCCTATTAGCCCGACATTAATCTGTTCCAACGACCCGCCTCCGCTCCGCCTTATGCATTCAGCCCCCTTAAATCACCCGTCACAAGCGCTTGTGGTTCAGCTCCACGGCCTCTTCGGCGTTGAAAGAACTCCTCACCAGGGGCGCAGAGGCTACATGGAGAAAACCCATCTTCTCACCCTGCTCCCTGTAATAATCGAACCTGTCCGGATGTATATATTCAACCACCGGCAGGTGCTTTTTCGACGGTCTGAGGTATTGTCCGATGGTGAGCATATTGCACTCGACCTCTCTCAAATCAGCCATCACCTGAAGGACTTCGCTCTCCTCCTCCCCCAGCCCCACCATTAACCCGGATTTGGTCAACAAACCCTCGTCCAGCCCCCCGGCGCAGCGCAGCACCTCCAGCGAGCGCCTGTAGCGGGCCTGCGGCCTCACCCCGGGATAGAGCCTGGGTACCGTCTCCAGGTTGTGGTTAAAGACGTTCGGCCTGCTTCGTACAACCTCTCCCACCGCCTCAACGTTCCCATTAAAATCGGGTATCAGGACTTCTATGGTCGCCTCTGGAAGCTCCCTCCTGACGGCCAGGACCGTAGCGGCGAAATGCGACGCACCCCCGTCCGGAAGATCGTCCCTCGTCACCGAAGTGATGACCACGTGCTTGAGCTTGAGCTCACCAGCCGCTTCGGCTATCCTTAGCGGCTCTTCTGTGTCCAGTCGCTTCGGCGACCCCTCCCCCACAGCGCAGAAACCGCAGTTCCTCGTGCACACGTCCCCCATGATCATGAAGGTCGCAGTAGGTTTGGAAAAGCACTGGAAGATATTCGGGCACATGGCCGATTCGCAAACGGTGTGAAGTCCCTTCCTTCTCAGTATGGCCTTTACTTCGTGCAGTTCTGAGGAGCGAGAATATCTTTGTCTTATCCATGGAGGTAATCTGTTATTCATGGAGAGCAACCCGTCCACAAAGAGCGTAAAAAGTCTTTAAACCTCGTTCAGTGGACCGTCCTTGAGGGGAGTTGAAAGTCATTAGAATCCACATTTAAGGGACAGTTTTCCCACCGCAAATTTTACGAATAAACCCGGTTGCTATAAAAAAATTTTAACCTGTGGTTGTCAATTATGAAAACGTCCATATCTCCAACAGTAATTAAAAATTTATCCTCTCCAGGAACCCGCGCAGACCTTTTTCTCCGCCTATGGGCATTATGTGAACTCCCTTAACAAAATTCTTGATGCGATTCACGAACTCGGCCGCTATATCCAGACCCTCTTCCACCGCATCCGGTGAGACCTTAAGTCTCTTCATGATGCCCTCCGGAAGCGGCTTGTTAAGCAGTTTCTCGCCCATGAATTTAGCCATACCCACGGAGCGCAGCGGAGTTATACCCACCATGAAGCGCACCCCGGTCTCGCTCTCCAGCTTCATGATCCTCTCCACCATTTCCATGGAGAAAACCGGCTGCGTTTGTATGAAGCGCGCTCCCGCTTCTATCTTCTTTTTCAACTTCATTTCCTGCAATTCAGCGGGCTCCGCATAGGGGTTAAATACAGCGCCCTCGACGAAGTCGGTGGCTCCCTCGAGCCGGTTACCCATAAAATCCTTGCCTTCGCCGAGCTGTCTTATGAGTTCCAGCAGTTGAACGGAATCCAGGTCGAAGACGGCCTTCGCTCCCGGGTGGTCGCCCAGGGAAGGGTAATCTCCCGTCATCACACAAACATTCTTGATTCCCATCGCCCAGGCGCCGAGCAGGTCTGATTGCAGAGCTATACGGTTGCGGTCCCGGCAGCAGAGCTGCATGACAGATTCATGCCCGTAAGCCTTAAGCAGGGCGCAAGCTACCAGAGAACTCATGCGCATGATGGCCCTCTGGTTATCGGTGACGTTTATGGCATCCACCTTCCCCCTTATGTCGTCGGCCAGGTTCATCATATTGCCGATATCAGCGCCTTTGGGAGGCGACATTTCGACCGTTACGACCCTCTCGCCGGACTCAAACCTCTCCTTAAGGCCCATTTTCCCTTCCCCGGTGCAACAGAAAAACCGGCGCTATTGCACTCTTCCCGTTAAGAAATATTATTCTCAAAATACCTACCATTCACCCTTGAGTATCCCTGCGCCGCTGTCTATCCTCCTCGGGTGGATCGCCCTTTCGTGGTCTTTGGGCTGCGCCATGCAGCAGAGCGAGCCCTCGGCGCCCATGCCCTTCATGCGCTCGTATATGACCGTCCAGACACACTCCATGTCGGAGTCCACCTCGCAGTGACCACCCACGCTCCCGCCGCAAGGGCCGTTGAGCAGCCCCTTGGGACATCTGCTCACAGGGCATATCCCACCATAATCACCCGCCACGCATTGGCCGCACAAGCCGCACATCTCGCTATAATGCCCCACTCGCTCCAACGCCCCGGCAAACACCGTATCAAGCGCCGGGAACACCGGCTTGTTCACCCAGCCTGCAACGACCTGCACGGCTATTCCACAAGACATGACCAGCACAGCCTGGGCTTCTTCCGCCTCATTCTCTCGCGCCTTGAGCGCCCGGCGGACTCTCTCAACATTGCAAAGAGACTCAACAACGGTATCTCCCACAACCTTCTTGCCCCTGGACTCCAGCAGCTTCTTCATTGCTGCGACTTCCTTTTCTCCACCGGTGTGGCAGTCCGTCGAGCAGCTTCCGCATCCCAGTATCATCAGCTTCTTGTATGGAACAAGCGTCCTCAAAAGCTCATCTTTCGATTTGGGCCTGGTAAAAATCACGCTTAAATCTCCATACTAAGCTTTATCGCAATAAAACCTGCTCCGGTTTATAAGTGAATACTGAAAAAGTCCTGCACGATACCATTTCATTTTTGTGTTTAATGTCTGGTGTCATTCCCGCGAAAGCGGGAATCCAGTATTTTTAATGGCTTGCACCTTACCTGGATTCCCCGGTCGAGCCGGGGAATGACAGAGAGCAGACTTCTTCAGGGTTCATTATAAATAAAATAGGCTATCCGTCCCCTTTTAGAAAGGCTTCACGCATAAAACCCGGCAAAAAACTTCAACTATTATACCGCTACCCCTTTAAAACAATAAAATTTCACGCCTCGACCCCACATCTGCGAGCAATAAGGCAAGGCCAACGACCCCGCCCTCAGCCCAGGGAACACCCTCGTTCATCCTCCGGGTCGGCTTCCATCAGTAAGCGTATAGATTTCCATAAGGCCGCGAGCTTATGGGGACGAGCTTGATGAACTTCTTGCTCATAATTTCATCCAGTTCCAGGCCGAAATCGTTGCAGAACTCCCCCAGGTGCTCCTGCAACAGCTTCAAATCTTCCTCGTCTATCTCGACCTCCCCCACTTCAGCGCCTAACTGGAGTTTTTTCACTTCCCCCCTTATATAGATAACTCCTCCGTGCATTCCCGTGCCCAGATAATCCCCCACCAGCGCTTCGCCGTTTCCTGCGTTCAGACCCAGCAGTATGAGGATACCCCCCGCCATATATTCTCCGAAAAAGTCGCCCGCCTTGCCGCCGGCAACTATCACGGGAACCTGCTTTCGGTAGGACTTCATGTGTATTCCAACCCGGTAACCCACATCCCCCTGAATGAACATCTTTCCACCGCGCATACTGTAGCCCAACACGTCTCCAGCGTGACCATGGATAACTATTTTGCCCCGGTTCATGGTGTTCCCCACAGCGTCCTGGCCGCTGTCGTTGACTATGACGGTGGGACCGTTCATAAACGCACCCAGGTCGTTGCCGGGAACGCCGTTGATTACGATGGTCACCTCATCATCGATGCCATCCCCTATGTAGCGCTGACCGTTCACGTTGTCCAGTATCAGCTCCTTCTCACCACCGGCGATGGCATCCCTCACTATCTGATTGAGCTCTCTGTAATATATCCCCTTGGCGTCTATTCTCATTTTCCAGTCTATAATCGAACGTTAGGTTAACGACCAGCCGGTTTTATACCCAGTATATCCAGAGTGAGTTGGTCCAGACCCGCACCCCGGAGCCTCTCCCTGTTGCCCCGTAAGCTCTCCACGGCGTTGATGCCCAGCGCTCCCAGGATTTCCTTCAATTCCCTGCTCCAGGCGGTGATGAGATTGTACAGGCGTTCTGCGAATATCTCCGGGTCGAGGCGCCTGGTCAGTTCGGGTCTCTGCGTGGTCAAACCCCAGCTGCAGTTGCCCGTGTAACATTTTCCGCATACCCTGCAGCCCATGGCTACGAGCGCCGCCGTGCCCAACGCAACAGCATCCGCTCCCAGGGCGATTGCTTTAGCGGCGTCGGCGCTGGAGCGAATACCCCCCGCGGCTATGATGGAGGCCATGTGGCGGATACCCTCCTGCCTCAGCCTGTCGTCCACGGCCGCCGTGGCATATTCAATGGGTATGCCCAGGTGATCCCTGATAATAGTGGGCGCAGCCCCGGTCCCCCCCCTTGAGCCATCCAGGTAAACGATATCGGCTCCCGCCCTTACTATCCCGCTGGCGATTGCAGCAACGTTGTGCACGGCCGCTATCTTCACCGAAACGGGCTTGTAGCCGGTGGCTTCCTTCAGGGCGTAGATGAGTTGCCGCAGATCCTCTATGGAATAGATGTCGTGGTGCGGAGCAGAAGAGAGGGCGTCCGTACCATGTGGAATCATCCTGGTCTTGGATATGTCCATGCCCACCTTCTCGCCGGGCAGATGCCCCCCGATGCCGGGCTTGGCCCCCTGCCCTATCTTTATCTCCACCGCCACCCCCGCATTGAGATACTCGGAATGTACGCCGAACCTCCCCGAGGCGCATTGCACTATTACGTGGTCCCGGTAAGGGTATATGTCCTCGTGCAGGCCGCCCTCCCCCGTGTTCATCACGATGCCCAGCTCCTTGGCCGCCATGGCCATGGCTTTATGAGCGTTTAAACTCAACGCCCCGTAAGACATGGGAGCGAACATAAAAGGCGTCTCCAGCTTTATTTGCCGGGCCATATCCGTCTTGAGCTTAAAGGCGCCATTCTCGTCCTCTACAAACTCCAGCGAATCGGGCTTCCTCCCCAGATAAGTTCGCAGCTCCATAGGCTCCCTGAGCGGATCTATGGATGGATTGGTCACCTGGCAGGCATCTATTAGAATATTGTCCCATAGAATAGGGTAGGACGTGGTCGCACCCATACCCGTTAACAGGACGCCCCCCGTCTCCGCCTGCAGGTAAATATTCTTCCTGTGGTTATCACTCCAGGTCGAATGTTCTTTAAAAGCCAACGGGTTTTTTTGTATCATGATGGCCTCTTCGGGACAGAAAAGATAGCAGCGCTGACAGGCCACACATTTCGAATCATCCGAGAGGATGCGGTCCCCTCCCCAGCTATACACGCCCCAGCCGCAATTCTGAATGCATCTCCTGCACTTGCGGCATTTCTCATGGTCCACCCTGGCCAGGAACTCAGGCGGCACGAAACTCTTAAACATTCTCTCTCCCCTTCCGCGGAGTCCATAAGCCTCCGCTATCTAAACCCGGGACGCTCTCCATTCCCGGGAACATCAGACCCCTCACTCTACGTCCTCATCCAACTCTACTATCACAGGCTCTCCCGCTTTGGGAGCCCACACCCGGTCCGGATGGGCGCAGATTTCTCTTATAGCCGATTCCTCGCTGGCCATGTAAACCACCTCGTCTTTGGCGGCGGCTACGAGAGGACGCAGTTTTATTCTGTCGTTTAGCCCGACCAGGCCCCTGCTGTGCCCGAAGAGAATGGCGAAGGGGCCGTTCACCAGTGCGCTCCCGTAAACCATCCTTATGGCCTTCAGCGTTTCTCGCTGGCCCTCGGGCATCTGCTCTATATTCTTCCAGAAGGGCGTGGCCAGAGCCAGGCAAGCCGTCTTGATGTCCAGCTTGTGCCTCCTGATGAGCAGGTCAAGCAGGTAAGCCACCACCTCCGTATCCGTGAGAAGGGTCAGCTTGTAGCCATACATCTCCAGGTAGCGCTTGTTTATGCCATATGAGGATATTTCTCCATTATGAATGATGGACCAATCCAGAAGCGTGAACGGATGAGCCCCGCCCCACCAGCCCGGCGTGTTGGTGGGAAACCTGTTATGCGCCGTCCAGATGTAAGCCTCGTACTCATCGATGCAGAAGAAGTCGGCTATTTCACCGGGGAACCCCACCCCCTTGAAAGCGCCCATATTCTTCCCGCTGGAGAATACGTAGGCCCCTTCTATATTTGAGTTGATACTCATTACCGCCCTCACCACGAAATCCTCGCAGGACAGCCCCTCCAGGTCAATGTCTTCGTCAACTTTAGGCCTTAAAAAATAGCGATAGACTCCCGGAGGGTTTTCTATGGTCTTCACCTTGCGAGTCGGGATGGATTCTTCCATATCAATCCTGAAGTTTTCCTGTAGGAACTTCTCCGTTGCTTCCTGAGCGGCCAGGTTATCGTACATGAGGTGGAATGCGAAGTGGTTCTTATATTCAGGGTAAATCCCGTAAGCGGCAAAGCCTGAGCCCAGGCCGTTACCCCTGTCGTTCATGAGACAGATGGAGCGGATGATTTCCTCTCCCGGAACCTTCTTCCCCGAGGTGTTGATCAAGCCGGAAATGCCGCATCCCGATATCTCTTTTTCATAATTATGGTTCATCTCTCGTTTACTCCGCAATTCCCGCTATTATCATTCAAGCCTCTTAACCGTATAAGAGATGAAAAGCTATCTCGCCCCCCTACCCTCCGCTCGCACCACAAAAGCAGGCAAATTCTCCTGCAAACCTATCTTTCGGGCCAGCTCCTCTGCTTTTTTCCTGCCCCTTAAATCTCCAACCCTGACCCTGAACCGGGCGCCCCCCCCGTTGCTTTCGGACTGGGTGACGAAAGCCCTGTATCCGGCAACGATCAATCGTTTTTTAAGCGCCATGGCATTGCCCCAATCCCTGAACGAGCTGATCTGCACGGCATAAAGCCCCTCGCCCGTCACTCGGCTTTCCACGGTAACAGGAGCAGGTTCTTTAACTTCTGCCCTAACCATCGTCGCCGTTTCTTTCTTCTCTACAGAGCCGGTTACTTTACGGCTCCGCTCCTGCGTTGAGGCCGCCTCGGGTTTATCCGGTGCCGAAGCCTTATCTGCCTTGGCTTCCTCTTTGTTGGGCAGAGTATCATAAAAAGTCAACCCCACCGCCTCGGCATCTTCTTCTTTTTTAGGCTTCTGTGCCGCCCGACTCCCTTCGACGCTCTCTCCCTCTTCAGCGGCGGGCCTTAAAAGTTCCTTTACCTCCGCCGCCTCCTGTCGAGGCTCCCGCCTCTCCTCATCGGCCAGCGGCTTCTGTAGAAGGGGAACCCTTCCCGCTTCCCTCACCGCCCGACCCTTCCCCACCGTTATTCCGAAAATGAAGAAGAGCAGGCAAATGACTGATATGCCCGCAATGAAAAGGACAAGCTCCCTGCCATCGAAGCCGAATTGAAACCTTTTCTCTTTATTGTATTTCTCCATCCCGGCCAACTATAGAAGATTGCTCGACCATGGTTAAAATAGTATTCCCACCATCCGCAAAACAACAATGCCCCACGCCCTACATCCTTTCAGGAGCGCTGACACCCAATATGCTCAGAGCGATTTTAAGCGCCCTACCCACCGCCATGCACAAAAACAGCCTGGCCTCTGAAACCGATCTATCTTCCACAAGCACCCTCAACTCAGGGTTCTCGTTCCCCAAATTATAGTAGCTGTGGAACTGGCGCGCCAGTTCCTGAACATAGTACGTTACCGCATGCGGCTTATGTCCCAGAGCAGCGCTTTCCACGACTTCCGGGAAATGCATAAGCTGCTTGACTATGCCCAGTTCCTGTTCGAGAGCGAGAGCGGACAGGCTAACGCTATCGGCTCCGGGCAGGGCGTAACCCCTCTCCTCGGCCATCCTCAAGACGCTGCATATACGGGCGTGTGCGTACTGAACATAATATACCGGGTTCTCCTTGG
>CAYVLI010000047.1:0-11569 GCA_964452105.1 uncultured Nitrospinota bacterium | reverse complement strand
GTCCCGGCCTGTAGAGGTCTTTTATCTCTTCATAGCTGGATGAATCGGCGTCTTCATTTCTGAGGAGCATGGATATGGGAGTGCCGGTGGTATGTCCTTCGAAAAGCCCCGAGCAGACTTCTACCCGGTCCGGCTCCGCGCGGCTGGTGGTGACCTCGCTTCGGCCGCCTCTGCGCCTGTCTAATCGACTCTGAATAAATTCCACATCCAATTTAAGCCCGGCGGGACATCCGTCCACCGTCACTCCTATGGCCGGCCCGTGAGATTCTCCCCAGGTGGTCACCCTGAAAATATGTCCGAAGCTATTGCCCGGCATGCTACGACATACCTCCATTTATATGCTGATATCTCTTTTCGAGCGCTGTTGCTATTTCTTCCGCCACTTCTTCAACCGGTCGGTCGGTATTATCCACAGTAATATCAGCCAAACGTTCGTAAACCGGCAACCTTCCGGCGCATAGCTCCTTGAATGAAACTCGTGGATTCTCCGGATCGAAGAAAGCGGGAACCCCTCCCGACATTATCCTGCCGAACAGTATATCAGGCTCCACCGAAAGATATACGCAGAAGCTCTCCTGGAGAAGCGACTCCGGATCGAGCGCTCCCATGATACTTCCACCTCCCAGCGATATGACGGCTTCTTCACTCTTCACTGCATGGTCGAGGACGCTCTGCTCCAGCTCCCGGAAGTAGTCTCCTCCGAGGCGTTGGTAGATTTCCCTGAAGCTTATCGCCTGCCCGGTTTTCCCTTCGTGGGCGCTTTCTATCAGTCGGTCCAGGTCTATGAACTCCAGGTTAAGTCTATCCGCCAGCGCTTTTCCCACGGCGCTTTTGCCGCAGGCCTTGAACCCGATAATCACTATGTTTCTGGGTCTGTTTCCCATGCTTCAAACATACTCCTGCCGCATTGACTCAGATGAGGCTGGAAAAACAGCCTGAACTTCTCCTCCTATCCTTCAACATTAACGGGTGTTTACTTTTCGTTTGTTACTCCGTTCCTTTCAAACTCATTCAGAACCTTGGTGTAACGATACTCTATATCCGCCTCTATTACTACTGAGTCTTCTCCGTATTCCTTATGGAGTACTTTCCCTTTATCGTGAATCATGGAGATTATGTCTCCACGGACATAAGGAATTGCACATCTCACATGCTTGATAACAGGATGAAGTTCCGTCTGAATGGCCTTCAGCAATTCCTCCAATCCTCTGCCATGCCTCGCTGAGACGGGTATGCCCTTATCAAAACTGAACAGCAGCCTTTTGACCTCCCGGCTGTTCTTTACCAAATCTATCTTGTTCAATGCCTCGATCATGGGTTTCTCACCGGCTCCTATTTCCTGCAGAACCCCACGAACAGTCGCTGCCTGCTCCGCCCATTGAGCGCTTGAGGCATCTATGACGTGAAGAAGCAAATCCGCTTCCACCACCTCCTCCAACGTACCTTTGAACGCGGCTATGAGCTCATGCGGAAGCTTCCTGATAAAGCCGACTGTATCGGAGAGCACAGCCGTACCGCCGTCCGGCAAGGGCAACCTCCTGATGGTGGGATCGAGAGTGGCGAATAGCCTGTCATCCGCCTGGACTCTGGCATCGGTCAGCGCATTGAACAGAGTCGATTTTCCTGCATTAGTGTAACCCACCAGGGAGACAGCCGGAATCTGCAGGGACTCTCTTCCCGCCCTCTGCACACGCCTTCTCCTCTTGACCGCTTCGAGCTCTCTCCGAAGCTTATAGATTCTCCGATTCACTCTACGTCGATCTACCTCGAGCTTCATCTCTCCAGGTCCTCTGGTGCCTATTCCCCCTCCCAGGCGAGACATGGCCAATCCTTTGCCCACGAGCCTTGTGAGCAGATATCTCAACTGGGCCAGCTCCACCTGAAGCTTGCCCTCGCTGCTCCTGGCCCTCCTGGCGAAAATCTCCAGGATCAACTGAGCCCTGTCGATCACCGTCACATTCAATTCATCCTCAAGGTTCCTTTGCTGAGCGGGGGAGAGTTCGTCATCGAAAATCACCAGATCTATCTCATGTTCCATGCAAAACAAGCTGATATCTTCTACTTTGCCTTTGCCGATGAGCGTCCTGCTATCTGGCTTCCTGACCTGCTGAATAATCTGATGGACGACCATGGCGCCGTCTGTTTTCGCAAGCCTCCTGAGTTCGCTTAAGGATCCCTCTGTCGCCTCGAGCTCCTGGCCGTCCAGCCTGAGTCCAACCAGCAAAGCTCTTTCCCGAGTATCTTCAGCTATCGGTTCGCGCAAATGCCCAATTCCTCAATAATGATCTCGGCGGCTCTATCTTCTCCTCCCTGGATGTCGGAGAGATCAAGCCATTTCACGCCGTCCATTCCCCTGAACCAGGTCATCTGCCTCTTGGAGAATCGTCGGGTGTCCCTCTTTATCAGGCCCACGGCTTCCTCCAGTCCGATTTCGCCTTCCAGGCAGGCGGCCAGGCGCTTGTAACCAAAGCTTTGCATGGATACCAGCTCTGTTGAATATCCCATTTCCAGCAGCTTCTTTACCTCCTGGAGCCAGCCTCTCTCCATCATGATGTCTATTCTCCGGTTTATGCGCCGATGTAGTTCCTCCTTTTCCCTGATGAGGCAGAACATCAATGGTTTGAACGGCGCTCTTCCCGCTTTGCTCCGGGAGAAAAAAGTTGTAATCGGCTTTCCGGTCAACCTGTAAACTTCCAGCGCCCGTATTATCCTGCGGAGGTCGTTGGGGTTTATGCGCGCCGCTGCTTGAGGGTCGACCCTGGCCATGGTTTCATGGAGATGCCTGCTTCCTTTCCTTCTGGCTTCCGCTTCTAATTCTTCCCTGAGACAACGGTCCATAGAGGGCCCTTCGAATATTCCCTCCGTGGCTGCCCTCACGTATAAACCGCTCCCACCCACCATGATGGGCTGGATTTCTCTGGCCAGCAGATGGTTTATTATCTTCCTGGCATCTCGCCCGTAGTCGGCGGCACTGTAATACTCATCGGGGTCGATAATGTCTATGAGATGGTGCCTTACCCCGCCTCTTGCGGGGTCCCTCTGCTCTAAAGAAGGCTTGGCGGTACCTACATTCATGTGTCGATAAATGAGCATGGAATCGGCGCTTATTATCTCTCCCCTCAATCCTCTGGCTATCTTCAGCGATATGTCCGTTTTCCCCACTGCAGTGGGGCCCAGGATGACGAGTAGTGTACCCTTGCTATTGTTCATCCGCCCTGCCGGGTGAGGAGTTTGTCCGCCGCTTCCTGGAAAACATTGTAGATGCCTTGCTGAAACAACACGAAAGAGACCGTCTCGGGAGAATCGGCTCCTGCCTCGGCATGGTCGATAACGGCCTTTATCATGGAACCGGCTGCCACTTCCAGCGAGAAACCTCCCACGCCCGTCCCGATGGCGGGAAAAGCTATGGATTTAAGCCCTAATTCCCGGGTGCGCTTGAGGCTGTTCAGCGTGCAGCTATAAATCTTCTCGGCGTCGGTGGTGAGGTCCTGTCCCATTCCTGCAGCATGGATTACATATTTTGCCTTTAAAGCTCCGGCTGTGGTAGCAAGGGCTTCGCCCACGGGGATGGGTCCCTTTTTTACTGCTTCGTCCTCAATAATCTTACCACCCTTTTTCTTTATTGCCCCTGCCACGCCAGCGCCCATCCAGAGATGGTTGTTGGCGGCATTAACGATGGCATCCGTTTCCATCTCGGTTATATCGCCTTTTTCGAGAAAAACCTCTATCTGTCCGCATATGTAACTCATTTATGATTCCCCACATTTAAGATAGTCTAAGATTGTGCCCATTTGCAATTTGAGGGAACCTTTTTTTAAAGATTCCCTCAAATCACTTACTGCCCTTTACTACTCTTTACCAGAATGTGATGAACACCTACCGCCTGAACATGGGACAGATACTCTTTCTCGTCTATAGCAATCCGGTGTATTGACTCTTAAACTTATTGTCCTCTACATCCGGATTTCCTCTGGAGCCCTAAAACAGACTCTCTCAACTATCTACCAGTTCCCTCAATTCTTTGCCAGGTTTGAAGAAGGGAATCTTTTTGGCGGGTATGGAGACAGTGTCCCCTGTTTTCGGATTCCTACCTTCTCTGGAATTCCTTTTCCTCATCCGGAAGCTTCCGAATCCCCTCAACTCGACTTTATCGTTCCTGCTCAAAGCTGCGGCTATGCTATCAAATACTGTATTGACGATGACTTCGGTATCTTTCTTGGCAAGATCGACTCTTTCTGAGACTTTTTCTATCAACTCAGCTTTGGTCACGATAACCTCCCATTATAATATTTTTGAAACTTCTATTCCTTTGAGCTACGAATTTGCAGGGTCAATACCCCCATATATATTGAAGCGTGGGATGAAACCCTATGATCTTGCTTTTCAACTCTTTCATGTAGCTGCCCCTGAGTATCCAGTATAATAGGCCTCGGGGATGGCGCCCCATGATCACTTTGGGCTCCCCTTCTATTTTGGCCAGTTTTGCCGCCTGATCGATGGCGTCGTCCAGGTTCCCGAGCTGGTCCACGAGACCTAATTTCATGGCCTGCCTCCCTGAAAAAATTCTTCCATTTGCTATTTTCTTCAACTCATTCTGATCTTTATTTCTTCCCCGGGCCACAGCTTCCAAGAACTGCTGGTAAACATCGTCTATAACTTCCTGTAAATACTTGCGTTCTTCCTCTGACAATTCTTTGAGAGGCGAGCCCGTATCTTTAAACTTGCCGCTCTTGACTACTTCGGCTGACACCCCCAGCTTATCCATCAGCTTTTTTACGTTGGGGAAAGCCATTATCACTCCTATACTTCCGGTGATGGTCCCTGGGTTGGCCACTATACGGTCCGTAGCAACGGCTATATAGTATCCACCTGAAGCTGCCACACTGCTCATGGATGCTACAACTACCATGCCCTCCCGGCGCTGCTTAAGTATTTCCTGATATATTTCTTGCGTGGGACCGACAGCTCCGCCCGGGCTGTTTATCCTCAGGATGATAGCTGCCACGCTGTCTCGGCTGGAGTATCTTCTAATCTGTCTTATGGTCTCTTCCGAATCTGTTATTGGGCCTTCTATCTTTACGACAACGACCTCGTTCCCTCCGCTTCTCGCTCCAACGGGTCGTAAAGCGCCATCAGTATGAAGGAAGGTCATCAACAAGATAATGCCAACGGCAAGTCGTATGAAAACCTTCATCATCTATTCTTGACCTTCAATGAGTACTAAAAAGGCGCTCTTTCATGCCTATCTGTTAATATACCTGACTTCCAGACTCGCTTCGTAAACCTCGCGGCACGACGACGCCCCTATTAACCATGAGTTTTTCAGCGCTCAGCGAGAGCGAATCTCAGCTTTCGCTGACAGACGAAAGTTATCAATCGAGCCTTTGCTCTTCCCTTTCCGGGTCGTTTTCCTCTTCTCGTTCTGTTACGTTTTCGACATCCGTACTGGCGGCTGGCTCTTCTACTGCTTCTGAAGCGGCTTCCTCTACCTGCTCGGATGCTAACTCTTCCGATGGCTCGGCGGCCGTTTCCTCTACTGCCTGGGCAACTGGCTCTTCTACTGCTTCTGTAGCGGCTTCCTCTACCTGCTCGGATGCTAACTCTTCCGATGGCTCGGCGGCCGTTTCCTCCGTTAATCCGCTTTCAACCGATGAGGTTGCCTCCATGGATTCCGGTGCGGCTCCAGGTTCCTCTTCTTCGCTAACTTCTTCAACGACTTCTACTTTCTTTTCGGCCTTGATTATCGAGGGCTCTTCGAGACCCAGCATTTCAGCTTCTTCGAGGTAGGCTTTGATGCTCAGACCTATCTTCTTGTTGCCGGCGTCGATCTTTATGATCTTGCACATAGCCTGGTCGTCTACGTCCAGTATCTGTGAAGGTTCCTCAACGCGCTGGTTGCTCAGTTCCGAAACGTGAATGAGGCCTTCAACGCCTTCCTCCAGCTCTGCGAATGCGCCGAAATTGGTGAGCTTGACCACTCGGCAACGCTTATTCTCACCCACTTGGTAAGACTCTTCCACGCTGGTCCAAGGGTCTTCGATGAGCTGTTTGAGGCCGAGAGAGAGCCTTTCGGCTTCTTTGTCCACATTCAACACCTTCGCCATCACATTCTGGCCCTTTCTCAAGACCTCAGAAGGGTGCGAAATTCGATGGCTCCATGATAGATCGGAAATGTGGATAAGCCCGTCGATCCCGTCTTCAAGAGTGACGAACGCGCCGAAATCGGTGAGGTTTCTCACTTTGCCTTCGATCACACTCCCTTCCGGATACTTCTGGTCCGCAGTGGACCAGGGATTGGGTTCCACCTGTTTCATCCCCAGGGAGATGCGTTTGCGATCTTTATCTATATTCAGGACTACAATTTCCACTTCATCGTCAACGCTGACCACTTTGGACGGACGACGAATCCGCTTGGTCCACGACATCTCGGAGACGTGAACCAGACCTTCAATGCCTTCTTCCAGCTCGACGAAGGCGCCATAATCGGCAAGGCTGACCACCTTCCCCTTGATCTTTGAACCCACGGGGTACCTGGATTCCACGTTCTCCCAGGGATCAGGGGTCACCTGCTTTCTACCGAGGGAGACTCTTTCGGTTTCGGGGTCGAATTTGAGTATGACCACCTGAACGGTATCCCCTATGGTAAAAATCTCGCTGGGATGGTTAATCCTGCCCCAGGTCATATCTGTTATATGCAGGAGACCGTCTATCCCGCCGAGGTCTATGAAGGCGCCGTAATCAGTAATATTCTTGACCACGCCTTCCATTATTTTACCTTCTTCCAGAACGGCCAGAGTCTGCTGCTTGGCTTGTTCGCGTTCCTCCTCAAGGAGCTGTCGCCTGGAGAGAACTATATTGCCCCTCTTGCGGTTCAGCTTAATTATCTTCATCTGCAGCTTCTGACCGATGAGTTTGTCCAGGTTCCTCACAGGCCTTATATCCACCTGGGAGCCAGGCAGAAAAGCCTTGAGGCCTACGTCCACGGTAAGGCCGCCCTTAATTCGGGCGACTACCTCGCCTTCCACCAGCCCATCTTCCTGGTACAGTCTTTCGATTTCTTCCCACAGCTTTATCCGGTTGGCCTTTTCCTTTGAGAGGACTACCCGGCCTTCGCTATCTTCTTTGTTTTCCAGATAGACCTCGACTTCGTCGTCGACTGACAAATCCTGCCCGCGATTTGGGAACTCGCCGAGGGGAATGTAGCCTTCCGATTTATATCCAACATCCACCAGAACCACGTCCCGCTCTATTTGAACTATATGACCTTTGATTACCGCGCCTTCTTTGATGTGCATCAGGCTCTCTTCGTACAGTTTCTCCATTTCATCCTGTGCTTCATCGATGCTTGGCTCGGCCGCGAGCTCTTCCTGGCTCTCCGTCGATCCTTCCGCTTCCTGCTGAATGTCGTTTTCCAATTGTTCGGTTGTTTTAAAGGTTTTGTCCTCAGACATTTTGGGTAACTACCTCCTCGAAGTTATTGCAAAGATCATTGCTGCTGCTTTTTATTATATTTTTTATAGATATTCTTTTTCATCTCGTATTATTATTATATTGTTAATATACCCCCCTGGGTTAAATTCAAGTGGAACTAATCTGTTATTTATTTGTCAATTAGATCCTCATAATTGCAGTGAACAATATCAGGAAACCGCTTCTTCAGCAACGATAAAATTTTATAAACCGTCTCCTGAACATCCATGTTGCTGTTGTTCAACACCACGGCTCCTTCGGGGACCTTGAGCGGGCAGACGGCCCTTGTGCTGTCCTGCTCATCCCTCTTCTTAATGGTATCTATTATCTGCTGAAGCCCGACCCCGCTTTTATCTCCACCATGCTGGTGATAACGTCTCCTTCCTCGCTGCTCCGGGGAAGCATCGAGATAGATTTTAATTTCCGCATCGGGAAACACTACGCTGCCTGCATCCCTGCCCTCTGCAACCACCCCTTTCCCGGCTGCCATATTTCTCTGCAGCTTCAGGAGCGCCTTCCTGATCGAAGGGTGGGCAGAGAGGGTGGAGGCATGCATACCCATCTTCGAGTTCCTGATGCGGCTGGAGATGTCCCTGCCGTTACAAAAAACCTTGAATTTTTTGCCTCGCACTTCCATTTGGATTTTGATTTGTTCGCATAATTCTGCAAGCGTCTCTATGTCATCCAGGGATATCCCTTCTTCGACTGCGCACAGCGCCACCGCTCTGTATATGGCTCCTGTATCCAAATACTCGTAGCCCAGGCGCATGGCAAGGAGCCTGGCCGTAGTGCTCTTCCCTGCCCCTGCCGGCCCGTCTATAGTTATTATCACTTTTCGGTCCAAATGATGCCCCCTACTCTTTTAAAAGGTCGTCTCTGAAGTTTTTTGCTCTCTGGAAGAGCTTCATCAGGGCCTCTCCATCTCTATTTGCTATACTGGTCTCCACTTCCTTGAGCGCATTCTGTAATTTCCTTAAGGCATTCAATATTTCCCTGCTGTTGCACAGGCAGATGTCTCGCCACATCTGGGGAGGAGATGACGCAACTCGTGTGGTATCCCTGAACCCTCCGCCGCAGAAAGCGGTTGTCTCCCTATTTTCCCGGCTTAATTCTTCGACGGCGGCAACCAGTGAGTAGGCCGCAACCTGAGGTAGATGACTCGTTGCCGCAAGCACTGCATCGTGAACGTAGGGGTCCATGTAAACGACTTCTGAACCCATCTTCTCCCATAGCTCCGTTACACGAGCAAGCGCCCTGGCGTCTGTCTTCCCTGTAGGTGTTAATATGCACCTGGCGCCTCGGAACAACTCCGGGTCTGAATGTATTGCTCCTGCCTTTTCTTTACCTGCAATGGGATGGGCGCCGACAAAATCAACCCCTGCGGGCATGCTCTTCTCCAGCGTCTCCACCAGCGCCCCCTTGACGCTGCCCACATCGGTGACCAGCGCCTCTTCCATGAGATGGGGCCTGATCGTCTCCGCCAGATTTTGAAAAGAGCCTACCGGGGATGCCAGAACCACCAGGTCGGCTCCTGTTACTCCCTCGGCGGGGTCGTGCGTATAGCAGTCTATTGCTCCCAGGGCCGATGCGTCTTGAAGGTTTGTTGCACCCCTCCCTACTCCCACCACCTCTGAAATGAGGCCTTCGTTCTTGCATTTAAGCCCCATGGAGCCTCCTATGAGGCCTACTCCGATGATGGTCATCTTTTTAAACAGGGGTCTTCGGCTATTCATAAGGTTCCCGTCAGATTTATGCTTTTTCCTTCGTCTGAATAAGACGATTGGTCATATCAGTTTCTTGATGGCTTCCACAAACTTCTCGTTCTCGTCCTGCATACCGATGCCCAGGCGGATGTGTTCCGGCAGTTCATAACCGTCGAGCGGTCTTACGATGACACCCATGGGCAGCAGCTTGTTGAAAATCTCCCTGGATTTCCCCACTTTCACCAGGATGAAGTTGGCTTCTGTCTGCACATACTCGAGACCTAACTCATCAAGTGATTTGTAAAGGTATTCGCGTCCTGCGGTATTAACTTCCAGGCACCTCCGCACATGCTCGTAATCCTCAAGTGAAGCGAGGGCGCCCGCCTGGGCGAGACTGTTAACGTTAAAGGGGGCGCGCACCCGGTTGAGGTCTGTTATCAATTCCTCCCTGGCGATGCAATAACCTATCCTGAGTCCTGCCAGACCGTAAATCTTGGAGAATGTTCTAAGCACGAAGACGTTCCTTCCCTCTTTCATGTAATCGATGGATCGCGGAAAGTCCGGGCGGGTTACGAACTCGTAATAGGCTTCGTCCATTACCACCATCACGTTTTCAGGGACGGCGTCGAGCAGCTCCAGGGCTTCCTTTTCCCCCACGGACGTGCCCGTGGGGTTGTTGGGGTTTGCGATGAAGATCATTTTTGTTCGTTCTGTTATGGCTTCGACCATGGCTTTCAGGTCGTGGGTATAGTTTTTAAGAGGAACTCGTATGGTCTCGACGTTGTGTGCGTGCAGGACCAACATGAAAATAGAAAATGCCGGCCAGGCCATGATGGCTTCGTCTTCCGGAGTGAGAAAGGTTCTGATGATGATCTCTATAATTTCATTGGCGCCGTTCCCCAGCAGTATGTTCTCCATGCCCACATCATGCTTCTCGGCCAGGGCCCTGCGGAGATAGTAGCTACCTCCATCAGGGTATCGGTTCATTTTTAGAAGAGCCTTTTGTATGGCTTCCATGGCCTTAGGTGAGGGGCCCACGGGGTTTTCGTTGGAGGCCAGCTTTGCCGGATTTGTGACCCCCAACTCCCGTTCAACTTCCTCTTCAGGTTTCCCTGGTTCATAGGGCAACAACGTCTGTATATGCGGTGGAGCCAACTTACTCATGCTATTCACTCCTCGGATAAGAACCTAAAATTTTAACAAAAAGACATGATGGTTCGAGTTCCTTCAGCGCATTGCTGACATTTTCCTGCTCCATGTGTCCTTCGAAATCCACGAAGAATACGTATTCCCAGGCCTTCTTTTTGGAAGGCCTGGACTCTATTTGAGTCATGCTTAAACCGTGGTCTGCGAATACTTTGAGCGCTCTGTAAAGCGCTCCTGCTTCGTGTTTAACGGAAAAGAGTATCGATGTCTTATCCCTGCCCGTGCAGGAGACCTGCTGGTTCCCTATTACGAAAAACCTGGTGTAGTTGTCGCATTGATCTTGTATGCTCGGCTCGACTATGTGCAGGTCGTAAATGGTAGCAGCGGCTTCGCTGGCCACGGCTGCGGCCTGGGGCTCTTTAGACGCATATTCGGCCGCCCTGGCCGTGCTATCCACGGGCACCAACTCCGCCCCTTTAATATTGTTTTCCAACCAGAAACGACATTGTGCAAGGGCTTGAGGATGAGAATAGACCTTCTTTATCTCTTGCAGGCTGCGAGATCTGGATAGCAGGTTCTGCGAGATCTGCAGGAGCACTTCTCCGCAGATTTTGAGGTTGGAATCCACAAACATGTCGACAGTATAGGTAACGGTGCCCTCGGTCGAGTTTTCCACCGGCACAACACCGTAGTCGGCCCTGCCCTTTTCGACCTCTTCAAAAACCCGGGCTATCGACCCCACGGGCAGGGAGTTAACGGAAGAGCCGAAAGCGCGCATGCAAGCCATATGGGCGAAAGTCGCGGGAGGTCCAAGGTAGGCGGCTGCGAGAGGTTTGACCAGAGGGAGTGTGGCAGAAACAATTTCCCTGAAGATGGAACGAAGGGCGTCTTCAGAAAGCGGGCCGCTAAGGTTATTTTTAATACTCCGGCCTGTTTCCACAAGCCTGTCCAGGTAGTTTTTACGGCCTTTGAGATAGTCGTCCTTGAAGAGTCTGACTTCTACTTCGGCTCTTTCGTTTATTAGATTTATAATTTTCGCGTCTAATTTAGCCAGGGATTTCAGGTTATCGTTTATATCATGCAAATCGTTTACCACCTTTATAGGTAAATTCGAATATCATAAAATAGCTTAATTCTGCAACGTTTTCAAATATTTTTTACATTTCTACCGGTCGAATACGTCTCCCCATAAAAGGCGGGAACATTTATATTAGAAATTCACGAATATCTTCGACCCGCCACGTCGCAGC
>CAYVLI010000046.1:0-11638 GCA_964452105.1 uncultured Nitrospinota bacterium | reverse complement strand
GCGTGCCTCTGCTGGTGGACGCCGCACAGACCGCCGGGTCGCTTCCCATAGACGTCGAAGCCGACCAGATAGATTTGCTGGCCTGCCCGGGCCATAAGGGCCTCCTGGGGCCGCAGGGAACGGGGCTGCTGTACGTCAGGGAGGGGATAGAGCTTGAACCCCTGATTGAGGGAGGCACGGGAAGCGGTTCGGAGAAGCTGGCGCAGCCGCCTTTCCTGCCAGACCGATACGAGAGCGGGACGCTTAACACTCCAGGCATAGTGGGCCTGGGGGCGGGAATCGATTATATTCTGGAAACAGGCCTGGAAAACATCAGGAAACATGAAGTGGAATTGACCTCCCGGCTGCTGGCGGGATTGAGGGCCGTGGAGCGAGTCAAGCTATACGGGCCGTCCGGGGCCGAAGAAAGAATGCCGGTGGTTTCGTTCACGGTGGAGGGGATGGATCCGGCCCGGGTGGCGCAGGAACTGGACGACCGCTTCGGGATAATGACCAGGGTGGGGCTCCACTGCTCACCCCTGGCACATAAGACCATAGGCTCCTTCCCTCAGGGCACGGTTCGCGCGAGCATGGGCTGCTTTAACACCGGCGATGAGGTGGACTACCTTCTAAGATGTCTGGGAGAACTTGTAGAAAATTGAACCCGGTCGGTGTGAGGCGGCGACGGCACGTGAGCGCGGAACGCCCGGCAGGAGGTGAGCTTGACCTCCATAGGTGAAGATATAATCGTGGTGTTCAGGACAACCCACGAAACACTGACCGCTGAGAAAGGATTCAAGGGAGCAAGAATCCGCACACGCACGATGGTCAAGCCCAGAAACATATCCTCCGAATGCGCACTGGCACTCGCCTTCCGGAATGTGGACATGGCGCGGGTGCGCAGCATGTGCGAGGATAAGGGCTGGATCCCGGTAGGGTACTACTCTCCCGCCGAGGACGGGTCGTGGAGAGAACTGTGTGGGGACTGAGTCTTCTTTTTCTCGGCCCTGACCAACTTTTTAAGCAGCGCTCTTTCGCTGAGCCTGTATTTGAAAACGTCTTCCCCCTCTATTCTCACCACTGGTATATCCTCTTTATAGCGCTGGTGTAACCGTGGCTGCCGGGTGATATCGATCTCGTTGAAGATGAAGGGGTGCGCCTTCTGTACGGATAGTATAACTTCCCTGACCTTCTCGCACAGGGAACATTCTTCCTTGGTCAAAAGTTCTACCAGCACCATGATTTCATACCATTTCAAACTATACGGGTTGGAATAACACCTCTATTATGATACAAATCTATTTGGTAAAATAAATAAAAAAGCAGGGGCACTCTCCGTCCCCGGTTTTTAACCGTTCCAACTTGCTCTCGCACAAGCGTATATCAGACGATTACGAAAACTTATCTATCGGCACAGTATGTTGAGCCAGCAAGAGTGAAGCGGGCTTGCACCCGATATTATAGCAAATATTGAGAGGAAACGCCCTGGAGCGTTCGCAGCGACCCACTACAGATGGATTGAGCAAGAAATGAAAATAAAATTACTCAGGATAATTTCAGCATCGGTGGTCGGATTGTACTGTTCGATGATACTTGTTTCCTTTATTTCGGGTGGCTCGATCAAGCTGGAGGCACCTTCTAACATCCCTATCCCGCGAGACAGGGTGGCCGCAGTGGGGGGGACCGAAGCGGAAGGGCCTTTTTCTTTCATGGTAGTCGGTGATATCAGAAGGGGCACCAGGTGGTTCCAGGTTCTTATGGAGAAAGCAGCCAGGCGTAATCCTGCATTCATAATTCTGATAGGGGATTTCGTGAACATGCCAAAGCTCGGCGAATACAGGTTTTTCTTCAAGACGGTCAAAGAGATTAACATGAAAATCCCTCTGGTCATGGCGCCGGGCAATCACGACGTAGCCAGCCATGGACGCTTGAACAAGGAGATTTACAAACGATTCTTCGGCGACCTTTACTACTATTTCAGCTATGCCGACTCCCTGTTCGTCGTTCTGGATGGCGCCACAATCAATATTGATGACGAGCAGTTCCGGTGGCTGGAGAAGGTTCTGGACGAGGTGGCCCCCGGGTTCAAACACGTCTTCCTGCTGAGTCATGTCCCTCCCATCCCCCTGGAATACCGGGGTTGCAAGTGCATGGCGGAAGGCTCGCGCAAAAGGCTGGAGCAGATACTTGCGGGACATCACGTGGACATGTTCCTGAGCGGTCACCTGCACAATTACTATCGGACCGACAGGAACGGTACAACTTATATCGTCACCGGCGGAGGCGGCTCTCCCCTTTACAAGTTCATGGGGGGGGAAGGCTTCCATCACATGGTGGAGGTGAAGGTTACCCCCGAAGGACTGCAGGACAATATCATATCGGCGGGCGGCGTATCGAGCTGGACGGAGACGCTCGATTACTTTCTGGTAGCCCGTCTGCACCCTCTGATGTCGCGCCATGCTTACTTATTTATTGCTCAATTAGCGGCGGGGATCTTTTTCACATTAATGCAAGTGAGAGCCATAATGCGCCGGCGGACTTCATAGCCCGCAAAAACTTCGCCATGTTTAACCGCAGGTGAATACAAAAAGTCTTTTTTCCATCATCCCCCGGCTTGACCGGGGTACCCGGTCGGGGAGTTAGCTGTTGAATCCCACCTGCAGAACGGCTGGATTCCCTCTTTCGCGGAAATGACACCGGAAACTAAACCCGAGGAATAAGCTACATAAATCGGATAGCACATGGAAGCAGAACTGGACAGCTACACCAACGAGAAGATATCCCGGCGCCAATGGATGGTGGTGATGGCCTGCACGATGGCCTCTATCACCGTCTGGGTGGATAACTCTGCGGTATCCATCATACTGCCCAGGATAATGTCCGGCTTCGGGCTTGATGTGGTCAAGGGCAGCTGGGTGGTAAACTCAACGTTTCTGGCCGTGGCGGTGATGATCCCCGCCAGCGGCTGGCTGGGGAACACCTTCGGCAGGAGCAACATCTACATCTGGAGCCTGGGGCTGTTCATGGTAGCTATCATCATGTGCGGCTTCGCCTGGAGCGCCGGGGCTTTAATCTTTTTCAGGGTTCTGGTGGGCATAGCGTCAGGGGCGGTCATGCCCACGTCACACGCAATCATCTTCGAAACCTTCCCGCCGAATAAACGGGGCCTGGCCATAGGCATATATTCCTTCGGCTCTTCAATGGGCATAGCCTTCGGCACCGTCTTCCTTGGAAGGTTCGCCGAGGAGTTCGCCTGGCGAGCCTTCTTCTTCTTTAACGTCCCCATGGCCATGTTCAGCTTCATAGGGTGTATCTTCCTCCTTCAGAGGCAGAAGAAGCAGCCCTATGTTCACCTGGACTTATGGGGGTCCGCATTGATGACCGCCTTCCTCCTGAGCCTGCTGCTGGCGCTCACTCAGGGAAGGCGATATGGCTGGCATTCCAACTACATTCTGACGCTCTTCGCTATCTTCGCCGTTTCGATAGTCCTGTTCGTAATAGTGGAGCTGTACAGGAAGAACCCTTTCGTGGAGCTCAGACTGTACCAGAGCACCCTTTACATCCTGGCCACGGTTGTTGCGGCCGCCTACGGGGTCATCCTCATAGGCACGGCCTTCCTGGTCCCGCTCTTCGCCCAAAACATCCTGGGTTATGATGTCTTCAGGACTTCGTTGATAACGCTTCCCTCCATGATGGTGGGCGCGGTAGCCCTGCTCATCGCGGGATGGATGGCGGATAAGGTGCCTGCGCGTATACCCATCGTGATGGGTCTGGGATTTTACATAGTGAGCATGTACTCCATGTCGCGATTGAATGGGCAAAGCAGTTTCGAAAGCATAGTATTCATGGTGATAATCAGAGAAGTGGGAGGGGGGCTCCTTTTCGCACCGCTCATAAGAGCCAGCCTCAGCGCGCTGCCGCTGAAACAGGTGGGAATGGGCTCGGGGCTTATAAACATGAATCGCCAGATTGGGGGAATGGTTGGCATAGCTTTCTTCGGCACCTTTCTGGAAAGCCGTGAGGTATTCTACAGGCAGATGTTCGGCCAGAGCCAGGCCGAGGCGCCGTTTGCGTCCCAATACTTCCTCTCATCCATGAAGAAGCTGTTCATCTCTCTGGGTCAGACCGATGGAGCAGCCCATGCGCATGCCCTCTCTTATCTCGATAAGGTCGTGGGCCACCAGGCGCTCATCAATTCGTTCAACGACATATTCCTGCTGGTGGCCATAATGGTGGCCGTAGTGATTATTCCCGCGCTGTTCATCAAGTAGCCTGAATAGGGAAGGCGTTTGCCTTTTTAAAGCGATGGGGTTCTACAGGGGCTTTAAGTCTGTAAGGTGTAGTTATCCTTCAGGTCTGATGCTGCATGCTTCAGGAGCGCCTTTGCTTTTCTGCCGTCTTCGGGGAAGAGGGCGGTTCCTATTCCGACGTCGGTCCAGCGCATCTCGACGGCCAGGTTGATTAATTGCCTCTCAGCCAGCTTTAGAGCATTGGCATCGGTCCTGCTTAAGAGCATGATGTATCGCAGGGCGCCGGTAATTTCGGAGCCCATGAGGTTCATTTCGAGGTCGGACCATTCGATGGAGACGGGTATGCCGGGCATGAGCTTGTGAATTCCGCTCCTCACAGTTCCTTTCATCTCTATCATTATAAGGCCCGCCTGGTAACCGTACCGCAGGGAGCTGGCCAATTCCCTGCCCACCACATATTCCACGCCGAGCCTCTTAATCCGGGAAAATATGTTCGGCAGGTAACCCTTGCGTTCTCCATGTTTGACTGCGCTTTTGACCCCGGTTCTCATGCGCTTTCACCATTTTTACCGAAGGCGGACGACAAATCTGCGGCCCTCAGATCTCCCGGGCTCTTTTCCATAACCAATTGAAGCTCTCTCCTGGCTTCATCTTTCTTGCCGCTCCTGTTCAGCGCTTCCGAGAGGGACAACCTGGCTTCAAGGTCATCTTCAACCAGGGAGAGATACTTTCTCAGCAGTTCCACGGCTTCCTCATCCCTGCCCGTTTGTGTGCAGACTATGCCGCAGTTGACCAGCGCATCCACGTTGTTCTCATCTTTTCTCAATGCCTCACGGAATTTATCGTGGGCTTCTTCGACCTGGCCCAGGGCCCAGTGAAGCGCCCCCAGGTTGACGAATGCTTCCAGGGAGCCGGGGTCATACTGCAGAGCTTTCTCAAACTCCATGCGCGCTTCCTCGTACCGCTCCGCATGGACAAGCGCTTCCCCCAGCTCGTTCCGGAGAGTCGGGACTCCGGGGCGCTCCTCCACGAGCCTCCTGAGCTCATCGATACTCGCGCCGCTGTTATCTTCTGATTTCCGACCACCAGGAGATAATTCATGCTTCGTCTCAGTTCCCTCGGCAAAATCCTTCGCAAACCGCCTGATGGGGCGAGCCTTGAGAGCATAAAGTCTATCCGCGATTATCTCGGCCGACTTTCTCCAGCCGAGCATGCCGCGCACCCGTTCGCCTGCCAGCCTGCCCCGTTCGCCGGCCTCCTGATGATATGAAAAGACGTATCTCATACGCTCAGACAGCGCCTCTGAATCGGGCTCCAGCAGCCATGGTTCTCCTGCAGTCTTCTGACCCAATTCCACTTTTACTCTATTTGCAGGCACGTAATAGACCGTATCATCAGAGCAGAAATCGTCGCATGCGCCGCCCCTGGTCACGATTACAGGCAGGCCGCAGGCCATGGCCTCTGCAACGGGAAGGCCGAAACCCTCCCCGCGATAGGGATGCGCCAGGCAGTGACAGGCTCGATAGAGGCCGGCCATCTGCTCGTCGGAAAGCTTTTCGGATATGCGTATAATCTCCGGCGCTCCCTGCGCCGACATGCATTCATTTATCTTCTCATCTATGGCCTCCTGGAAGCCGTCTCCGTATGAAGAACCGAAATCCTTTATGACCAGGCAGACGTCATCCTTCTCCGTGAAGGCTGAGAGGTATGCCTTAAGCAGGACGTCTATCCCCTTGCGGAAGAAGAGGCCTCCCACGAACAGGAACAGGAAGCGCTTCTTCGTGTTGAGCTTCATGGGTTTCGCCCGGGGATTGAAATTTTCAGTATCCACCCCGTTGGGCACCACGAACACCTTCTCCTCGCTCACCCCGCTCTCCACGTAGCACTGCTTTACATAGTTGCTGGGCACCCAGACTTCATCGACCATCTCGTTCATGGAGGGCACCCATTCCCTGGGGATGTAGCCGAACTCCCAGGGCTGTATCATTATCCAGCGGCCCGATTGTGGAGGCGTGAAGTCGGGCGGCCAGCGGTGGCGGAGATGGAAGTCCGCCTTTCCGGAAAGTGGTCGATTGAGCTTCCTGGCAAGTGATTTGTATTTGCCTCTGCTTAATTCCTCGATTTCGGCGATGTCGTAAGACTCTTCAGATACAAGGCTCAGCTCACACACGCCTTCCTTATCCAGGTGGTAGCAGAGGTTGCGGTTCACCATGGCCAGGCTCATGCCGGAAAACTGCTCTCCCTCCCAGACGACACGATGTCTCTTGTCCCGCTTTAACCTTGCCCTGCCGATCTTTTCTCCCAGGAGCCCCTCGGCCCTGCGGGCTATGATGTCTGCAACCTTTTCCCAGCTGTATTTCCGCAGGATGTCCTGCCGCCCTTCCCGGCTTTTCTCCCTTACCTCCTCTCCATTTCTGTAAACCTGCCGCATCAGTTGTCTCAAGTGCTCTTCGGAGGGTTCGGCCCAGCGGTGACCCCGATACCTGGGTATCTCTCTCCAGGCCTCTTCCGGGACATCCACAAGGCGATTATTTATCAGGAAGGAGTTTGTATCGTTCATGAACTCGGTGTTGCCGCTCCATCCGGTGCCTATGACCGGAATGCCCATGGCCATGGCTTCCATGAAGGGTCGTCCCCAGCCCTCGCATCGGCTGGGCATGACCAGCGCCTGCGCCATTTTGTAAAGCCGGGGCATATCCCTGTCGGGGAGAATTGCATCCAGAAAAATTATGCGGGGGGCGTTTTCGGGGTTCATACCCGCTACTTGCCGGATGTAGCTTCGCACGCACTCTCTTATCTGGTTCTGAGGATAACCGAGGGTGGAATAGACTTTAAGGATAAGCGCAACGTCTTCATCCTTCTTGAACTCCTTGCAATAGGCTCTCAGCAGGACGTCCCATCCCTTGCGAAGGCACCAGTCAAAGGGAGAAAGGAAGTTGAAGCCGGCGCTTCCCTCTATCTCAAGGGGTTGGACGTTTCCATCGTATTTTTCCACGTCTATGCAGCCGGGCACCTTGAACAGCTTTCTCTCCTTCACGCCTGAGTCGGCAAAGGTCTCCATGTTGAACTCGGTGGGCACCCAGATTTCATCCATGCGGTTGCATTTACCGACCCAATCCGTGGGTATGCGGTCGGTCTCATACATGGTCCTGCCCACGTTGACCTCTGCTCCGGAATCGCGGCGAAAATGGTCGGGGAAAATATGCATGACGTTGACGTAGGGATCTGTCAATTGACGTAGAGACAATTCATGAATTGTCTCTACCATATCCGGACTCAGGTCTGTGGTGATGTTGCTCCAGTGGACGGGATTCAGCTTTAGATTTACCTTCCCGCTGCGCTCCAGACCCAACACGAAGTTACGCGCCTCATCGGCGTAGCCGCTGGGGTCTGTAACAGGAGCGTTCCAAATAAGGGAAGGTTTTTTGATGGCTTTCTTTCCGGGTGTCGCCTCGGGCCTGTTCGTCTTTTCTTTTATCTCCGCCAACCTGTCGATAATCTTGGTTGCAGCCGAAGACCTCGACCAGTTCCGAATCAGGTCCAGCCGGGCCTGTCTGCCTATTTTTCTTGCATGTTCCTGATTGCTGTAGATAAGCCGCATCATGAATTTCAGGTGCTCAAGAGATGGAATTACCCACCTGCAGCCGTAATACAAGGGATGGATATGCCTGTCCTCTTCGGAAATTTCCTCAAACCCTTCGTGATCTATGAGGAAAGAGTTCTGCATGTTCATGAACTCCAGGTTGCCGCTCCACTTTGTGCCTATGGTTGGAAGCTCCATGGCCATGGCTTCCATGTAAGGGAGACCCCAACCCTCGCCCTTGCTGGGCAACACGAAGGCATCCGCCGAGGCATACAACGAGGGCATATCCTGTTCGGGCACGTAATCCTCAATAATGTGAATGCGCTCCAGATAGTCCGCTCCAGCGCTCAGATTTACCAGGTACTCCTTGATGTCTTCCCAGACAGGCCTCTTACCGTCGGTATGGGTGCGAATCATAAGATTAACCGGCTCGGAAGGTTTGAACTCCTCCACAAAAGCTCTGAGCAATATGTCCCAGCCTTTTCGATGTACCCACTCAGAGAGCGCCAGGAAGGTAAATCCCTTCAGCCTGTACCTGTCGATGGGTTTCGCCCTCGCGGGGTCGAACCTGTCCAGGTCTATGCAGCCGGGGATTACTGTTATCTTCTCAGAAGGGACACCGCTCCTAATGAAGGTCTCATAGTTAAAATGGCTGGGCGTCCATATTTCGTCCATAGAGTTGCAGGCCTTCACCCAGTGAGGCGAAATGCGGTCGGCCTCGAACATGGTGCACCCGATGTAATACCTGAAGCCGGGGTTGTTCCGTCGATAGAAGCCGAAGCAGTCCCTGCCGTCGTGGAGGGCCGGGATATGGGCGCAGATGTAGAAATCCTTCTCTGTAAGGGGCGACTTCGCAGAATATAACTCCTGCTTGGCCTCTTCGCTGATGACATCCGGTTTCAGACTGGGGACGGTCCTGCAATAGACTTCGATGCCCGCTTCTTTCAGGGCTGCTATCCAGTTCCTGGAGATTTGCGAGTAGCCGCTGATATCGTACAGAGGCGCTTCCCAGAAGATGCGTGGCAGGTCGTCACGGGCGTTCATGAAGCCTCCTGATGCTGATTAAGTTGCGTCTATGACTGTTCAATCCCGGTGAGGATTTTTTTAATTGCTTCGTTTTCGGGGTCTGTCCTGAGTATTTTTTGCAGCTCTCCTTGAGCCTCTTTCTTTCTTCCCATCCTGTTTAAGACTTCCGAGAGGGTGAGCCTTGCTTCCAGGTCTTCTCCATCCATGGACAAGTATTTCTGCAGGTGTCCGGCCGCTTCCTCCTCTCTCCCTGATAGCGCGCAGGCCATACCGCAGTTGACCAGGGCATCTATATTGTCTTCGTCTTTTTCCAGCACATAGTTGAACTTTTTCATGGCCTCTTCGATCTCGCCTTCAGCGTATAGAACCGCACCCAGGTTGTTGTGCGCATCCAGGTAATCGTTGTCAAGCGTGAGCGCTATCTCAAATTCCTGCCGTGCCTTTTCATGCTCTCCCATGCCGAAGAGCGCCTCACCCAGCCGGTTGTGAAGTGTGGGGTCGTCTGGACGTTCTTTCAGGAGCACCATCAGCTCTTCAGTTGAAAACGATTCATTAATCGTCTCTACTGCGCTTTTCCCATCCACGTTTGCGCCCAGGGTCTGACATGGTTCGGAGCTTATTCCGAGCAATTTTTCTATGCTTGAGACGGATTTCTCTATGTCGAACTTTTCCCCGACCAGCGCATGCCCGTTTTCGCTCAGCTTACGCCTCAGTTCCTTCGAGAAGGCAAGCTGGATCATGCATTCCTTGAGGCGCTGATGGTCTCCGGCAGGGAACCACAGCCCCGTCTCGCCGTGGGTGATTATCTCCTTCGGGCCGCCTTCCCCGGAAGCAATGACCGGCAGTCCCGCATTCATGGCTTCTATCATCACTATTCCGAAGGGCTCCTCGCGCAGGGTGGGGCAGACGAAGGCATCGTACTTGCTGTATTCTTTCAAAAGCTCATGCCTGGGCAGCGAGCCGTGAAAATTGACCGGCAGCCGGTTTTCGACGGTGAAGCGCCATACCTCCTCCTCGTACTGCGGGTCGCCCTTGCCGAAGACATCCAGGGTGACGCGATGTCCCTCCTGACATACGGCGTGCACCGCCTGTATGACCACGTGCAATCCTTTTCCGTGGCGTATCTGGCCCGTGAAAAGGATGCGGAGCGGCGTTCCATCACCTTTTTCCACTCTGCCATTCATGGGGGTAACGTCCACACCATGATAGACCAGGTGGGTGTTCAGGTATCCCTGGCGCAGGAACTTCGTTCTAACCGTCTCGCTCATGGGGATTATCTTGCACCTGGGAGAGGATAGAAATCGCGCCGCCAGCGGCTCCTGCCATTTTTGCAGTGAGCCAAAGCCGGGCAGCAGATGGTAATCCATGGCATGGAAAACGTAGGGCGCCCCGGAATCTATTATTGTGCTCATCACCGAGTGCATGGATAGCCCGTGAAAGTTCCACAGATAGAGGACGTGGGGCTTGAACTCTTCCATAACCTTCTTGATTAAATATTCGTTGTATGCGCTGAAAGGCATGTCCAGGAAAAACGCACCGTCGCCGGCGCCGTAGGAATGGTCCAGGATGCGGTGTATATGCCCGTCCACGGCAGGACTATCCAGGCCGAACATGCTGGTGAGCACACGCACCTGGTGTCCCCTCCCCCTTAGCTTCTCGGCTATCTCGCGGCAGGCAAGCTCGTAGCCGCCTATGAAATAGGGCGGATAGAGGTCGGAGAGCACCAGCACTCTGGACTCCCCGCGCAAGGGGCTGCAGCCACTTGTGGACGACACTTCATGAATTGTCTCTACAGCCTCAGTTATGGGCCGCCCGTCGCCGAGCTGCTTTACCAGCTCTATGGCGTTGTGGGGGCAGACCTCGAAACAGCAGAGACACTTTATGCAGTTGTCCGTCTCTACGACGAAATCGTCGCGGATGGTCTGTACCGGGCAGGATTCGATGCACTTGCGGCACTGTTTACACCTGGTCTGGTCTAAATAGGGATAGATATTGGCGTGCGCCTCGATGAAGGAGTCCTGAGATTCATAAAAAGGAGGCTGAAAGGAGGAGACTTTTAGGTCTGCCGGGCTCTCCCCCATTATGTCTATATTGATGGGCTTACCCTTGCAGAAACGCTGAAGCGCCTCGGCTATGATGGGGCTCTGCTTGGGGTCGAGACCGAGGATGAGGCATGCGGCCGCATCCGCGACCACGGGCTCTCTTGAGGCCAGGATGAAATCCGTCTTGACCGGCCGGCCGGCCGTAGGGCCTCTGCCGTCCATACTCAACACGCCGTCCATTATCACCAGCCGGACCTTGTCCTTCACACACTGAAATATGTCCACTATGAGAGCGGCGAAATCCTGGGGCGACCGGGCCATATTATGGTATTCCGCTTTCTTGAGGCCGGGCACCAGGCCGTAGAGATTTTTGACGGCTCCGGTGAAGTACTGGAAGGCATGGGTCTTGACCTTGGGCACGGATATAATCAGGTCCGCCTGGAGAGCCGCATCTGTAATTAACGCCTCCTGAAGCTTTTCTCCATTAACAGGAACGCTGGAGACACCCGAGCTGGAAAAATCGATGGTATCGCAACCGGCTCTTCGGGCTGCCTCATCGATTCCGGTGGCGCGAAGCAGGTTCTGGTAGTTTTTGTAGAGGTAAACTTCCCCGCCACCGGGGCTGTCCCCGATGATGGGTATTCCGCCGGCGGATTTCACCAGAGCGGCCACGGCTTCCACGACTGACGGGTGCGTGGTGGCGGCCTTGTCCGGCGGATAGGGGCCTATCAGGTTGGGTTTTATGAGAACCCTCTGCC
>CAYVLI010000045.1:2741-11706 GCA_964452105.1 uncultured Nitrospinota bacterium | reverse complement strand
TCCTGAAATCAGAGAACATACGCTACCGGTCGGACGGCGAGATACCTGCGCGCATGGCCGCGGCCAGAGCAGGCGTGTCCACCTACGGGAAGAACTGCTTCGCCTACGCCCGTAAGAGCATGCTGGGAGCCTCCTGGATGATAAGCATACCCATCGTTCTGGATGCGGATATCGAGCCCGACGAGCCTGCAATAGAGATAGGCTGCCCCGACTGGTGCCGTAACGCCTGCATCGCCGCCTGCCCTACCAGGGCCATCTACGCCCCCAGGAAGATGAACCCCCTGCGCTGCATAGCATACAATTCCTACTACGGCTCAAGCATAACCCCATTGGAGCTCCGGGACCCCATGGGCATCTGGGTTTACGGCTGCGACCGCTGCCAGGACGTCTGCCCCCGAAACCAGCCCTGGCTGAACCAGGTTCTTCCTGAAAATAACCCACTTTTCGAAAGGGCTGAAGATTTCAATCTGCATACCCTCCTGAACATGAGCCAGGAGCACTACGAGAACAACGTCTGGCCCCTAACCTTCTATATCTCCCGCAAGAACATCGCCAAATGGCAGATGAACGCCGCCCGGGTCATGGGAAACTCCGGCGACCGGTCTTATATAGCCACCCTCATCGACAACCTCAACTATAGCCCCCACGAGATAGTGCGCGGGATGTGCGCCTGGGCGTTGGGCAAATTAGGCGGCGCACAAGCCCGGCAGGCCCTAAAAGCGCGCCTGTCCGGAGAAGACGGTCTCGCAGCAGAAGAGATAAGACAAGCCCTGGAGCAACTTTAATAATTCAATAAAAAGACATGGCTACCCTTGAGGACTTTCAGAAAATCGATATCCGCGTGGGCCGAGTGCTTGACGCAAAGGACTTCCCCGAGGCCAGGAAGCCGAGCTACAAGTTGTCCATCGATTTCGGCGGCGAGGTAGGCGTCAAACAGTCCAGCGCGCAGATATGTGAGCTCTACTCGAAGGAGGAGCTGAAAGGGAGACTCGTCCTGGGGGTGGTGAACTTCCCGGCCAGGCGCATAGCTGGCTTCCGGTCGGAGGTACTCGTCCTCGGCGTGGACGGCGATGGAGGAGTGGTCCTCATCCAGCCCGAACGTGACGTTTCCCCCGGCGCCCGGCTGTATTGACAGCCATCTTTTAGAAGTCTCGCAGGGCGCACGCCATGCGCTCCTAACAGGTTAGCTGGTAGGATGGTAGGGGCAGGTTTTAAACCTGCCCCTAATGTCTCTACCCGACGGCACAAGAAACCCCGCCCTCCCCTTCAGGTAAGACAGCATAACCTTAAAAGATGTATTGATTTTCGTATTTATTTCGCCTATACTCATCATCGGGCAGGGTAAGTGCGGGGGCGACAAGTAGCACCCTATAGATCTTTTGTGAAAAGTTTTCCCTGACGGAAGTCTCCTCCCCCTTGACGGGAGAGGAACAAAGGTGGGGGTGAAAATTATTTAATATCCCCTTCCTTAAATCCCTCCCACCTGCAGGCGGAAGAAAAGCTATTTGGTGGGCTGAGCCCACCCTACAAATAATCCTGTCCCGCACAGGCAGGCAACTAAGCTCTTGACATGAAAGACAGTTGCTGCGAGTGAGGGCACGGCGCGCCGTGTCCTCACTCGCAGGACGGCCGGAAGAGAAATGGAGCGGAAGATAGCGCACATAGACCTGGATGCTTTCTTCGTGGCGGTGGAACAGGCACAGGACCCGTCGCTCAAGGGGAAGCCGGTCATCGTGGGGGGCGACCCCGAGGGCCGAGGCGTGGTGGCCGCCGCCTCGTATGAGGCGCGGTCGTATGGCGTACACTCGGCCATGCCCCTGGCCGCGGCCAAACGGCTCTGCCCCGGGGCCGTATTCCTGCGGGGAAATTGGGAAAATTACAGCCGTTACTCGCAGGGGTTCTACCGCATACTGGCCCGCCACACGCCGGAGGTGGCGCCGGTTTCCATAGACGAGGCCTACCTGGATCTGACGGGGCTTCGCCGGCTCTCCGGCCCGGCGGCGGACATCTGCCACCGCATCCACCAGGAGGTGCGCCGGGAGCTGGACCTGAGCGCATCCATCGGTCTCTCCACCGGCCGCCTGGTCTCCAAGATAGCCTCCGGCTGCGCCAAGCCAGGGGGCATGATCTGCGTATTGCCCGGATGCGAGGCGCGCTTCCTGACTCCGCTGCCCATAGGCAGACTGCCCGGCATCGGTGAGAAGAGCCTGCCCCGCTTCCAGGCCCTGGGGCTTAACACCATAGGCGACCTGGCCCGGCTGGACGCGCGGCTGCTGGAGGCGGCCTTCGGGAAGTGGGGCGCTTCTCTGCACATGCGGGCCAACGGCATGGACGCCGCCCCCTGGGAGCAGGGCTATGATCCCGGCGAGGCGGGGGAACGGTTGACCTTGCGGCGCGGGGGGCCGAAATCCATCAGCCGGGAGATCACCTTCGAGGAGGATACCGCGGACATCTCCCTCCTTCAGGCGCACCTCCACCACCTGCTGGAGCGGGCCGCCGCCGGTCTCAGAGAGGAGGGGTTGCTGGCCCGGGGGGTAACGGTCAAGCTCCGCTACTCCGACTTCACCAACGTCTCCCGCTCCCTCACCCTCCCAGAGCCTACAGACCTGGATAAGCCCCTGTTCCTGGCCGCGTTGGAGTTGTTGGAACGGGCCTTCGCCCGGCGGGTGCGTGTGCGCCTGGTGGGGGTATCGCTTCATGTGGCGGACCGTCCGCCCGCCCAGCTCTCCCTGTTCGCCGACGGCGGAGAGAAACGTCTCAGGGCGCTCTCCGCCGGGATAGACAGGATACGGGGGCGGCACGGCTTCGATTCGGTGGTGGTGGGCAAATCCATGTTCCTGCAGGAACTGCTTAAGTCCGCCGGGGAGCGACCTTCACGATAGCCTCGCCTGTGGTGTGGCCCCTGCCCTCTTCAAAGGGTCTTGCGTATAATTTTTAAGGCGATGGGCGACCCGCCGGTCGCCCCCACGCGATTAGCCTATGCATCTCGCTACGGCTATTTTACGGTCTCAGGGTCTCACACCACAAACGGGTCATGGATTGCAGGAACTGTCTTTCGAATTCCTCCGCCGTCGGGTACGGAGACCCGACAGCACTGTAGTAAAATACCGCCCAACCCGCTCAATTACAATTATCATTCCCGCAAAAACATGCCCTCATGAAAATGAGGGCGGAATCCAGCCGTAACGAGAACGCTTCACGGGGGCGCAAGGCTGTGCGCCCATGCGAATGGTGCAAGCGCCGCTCCTACCGAAAAAACTTTTTGTGTGCTATGCTAAAAAATTATGGAACTTCGTAAATATGAATATACCGTGGATGCGGCTTCGGCCGGAGAGCGGTTAGATAGATACGTAACCGGCCTGGACATATCGCAGGGAGAATCCGTTGAAATTCGATTCACGCGCTCCCGCGTTCAGAGGTTGATAAACGAGGAACTGGTAACCGTAAACGATCAGCATGTCAAAGCGGGTTACAAGCTACGAGAGGGGGATTCGGTTCGCATCGTCGTGCCTCCGCCTTCAAGCGTGGATATAGAGCCCGAGGAGATAGAGCTGGATATCATCTATGAGGACGATCATCTGGTGGTGGTAAACAAGCCGCCTGGAATGGTGGTGCATCCGGCGCCGGGAAATCCGCGCGGGACGCTGGTCAACGCACTCCTCAACCGGTACGGTAAACTCTCCAACGGAACCGCCTTAGAGCGGCCCGGCATAATACATCGCCTGGATAAAGGCACCTCCGGGCTGATAGTGGCGGCCAGGGACGAAGCAACGCACAGGCATCTGGCCCGCCAGTTTAAGGATAGGGAGGTTCGCAAAAAATACCTGGCCCTGGCCAGGGGCGGATTCAGGGAAGAAGATGGCGCCATCTCCGCCCCGGTGGGAAGACATTTCAGGGAGCGCAAGCGAATGGCCGTGACGCTTTCCGGAGGACGAGAAGCAGAGACGAAATATAGAGTGCTGGAGCGCTTCGAGGGCTTCACGCTGCTGGAGGTTAGCCCAAAGACGGGTCGGACGCACCAGGTACGAGTGCATCTGGCCCACGTGGGTCATCCCATCGTCGGCGACGAAGTCTACGGCGGGAAGACGCCTTCGGAAAAGAGGTTCCGCAACAAGATCAAGGAGCTGGGCCGGCCGGCCCTTCACGCCTGGAGATTGGGTTTCACACACCCCGAGAGTGGGGAGAGGATGGAGTTCATCGCTCCATTGCCCGGGGATATGGAAAAACTCATCGAGGCGCTGCGCAGGTTCAGGCGAAGTATATAATGAGCGTCGCACGGCCATTAAAAAAATGTGTCCCGATACTAAATTTTATCTTGACTGAATAGAGGGCTATTTGCTATTCAAGATTTGCCTTTGTTGTTCTTACAATAATTCTTTGATTCCGTTCTCCTGCTCAAGCTTATCTGAAGCTTACACCCTTCTCGGCGGAAACATACCTATGAATTATATGGAAGACGGAGGAATGAGACTAAAAAGAACCTCACTTTACGAGATACACCGCGAGGCGGGGGCGAGGTCCGTGGAATTCGCCGGATGGGAGATGCCTGTTTTATTTACCGGCATAATCGAAGAACATCTTGCCGTGCGGAGTTCGGCAGGGCTCTTTGACATAAGCCACATGGGCGAGATCGAAGTTGCCGGCCCGGAGGCTGACGATTTCCTCCAGCATACCCTCACCAACGACCTGTCCCGGATAGGAAACGGGGAAGCGCTCTATACGGTGATGTGCTACGAGAACGGCGGCATAGTGGACGACCTGCTTGTCTACCGATTAAGCGGCCGGAAGTACCTGCTCTGCGTCAATGCGGCCAATGCAAAAAAGGACTATGAGTGGTTGCTGGAAAACAGAAAGGGCGACGTAGAGATCACAGATAATACGGACGATTATGCACTCCTCGCCCTTCAGGGTCCCATCGCCGTAAACATACTCGAACCTCTGGTGAGCCGTGACATAAAAAGTATGAAGAAGTTCAGCCATTTCACGGATGAAGTCGATGGGGTCGAAGCTATCGTAGCCAGGACAGGATATACGGGAGAAGACGGTTTCGAAATATTCATCCCCGCAGAGAGCGGGCCGCGGCTGTGGGAAAGGCTTATTAGCCTCGGCAGCGAACACGGCATAAAGCCGGCGGGATTGGGGGCGCGTGACACGCTGAGGCTCGAAATGGGCTACCTTCTTTACGACCACGAGATAAGCGCTGACACCAATCCGCTGGAAGCCGGCCTCGGATGGCTGGTAAAGTTCGATAAGGGTGATTTCCTGGGCAGAGAAGCGCTGTTATCGGTAAAAGAAAAGGGGTTGGAGAGAAGGCTGGTCGGCATAGAGATGATTGATAGAGGAATACCCCGTCATGGTTACAAGATGTTCGGTGAAGGCCTGGACGTCGGATATATCACCAGCGGTAACATGTCACCTTCTCTGCGGATTCCCATAGGTATGGGTTATGTCTCCTCCTCCCTGTCCGGGATTGGAACGGAGCTTGAAGTGGAGATTAGGTCTCAAAGGCGTAAGGCCAGGGTCGTGAAACTTCCTTTTTACAAACCCGCCGCGCATTAAACGGTTTGGGCAGAGCAATGTTGAACCCGTTTTTTATGCTGACGGAACATTAAAATCAAGCATTAACGTTAATATTATCTACATGATGTGAAAAATATTCTTGCAGAAATAAGCTTTTGATAGTAAATGAAACAGGATATTTTTAGGTTAATCTTAAGGCTTTGCAAAGGCCCAGAATCAACAGTCGTGATTAGAGAGGAGAAACCATGGAATTTCCGGAGAACCTGAAATACTCTAAAGAGCATGAGTGGACAAGGGTAGAAAGCAACCGGGCGGTGATCGGTATTACGGACCACGCGCAGGATGAGTTGGGCGAAATAGTATTTATCGACCTCCCCAAATCCGGCGTGACCGTGGATGCCATGGAGACCTTCGGCACCATAGAGTCCGTGAAAACCGTCTCAGATCTCTTCTCTCCGGTGACAGGTCAGGTGGTTGAAGTCAACTCAGACCTGGAAGATGAGCCCGAGTTGGTGAACAACGAACCGTACGGTGAGGGCTGGATAATGGTTGTGGAGATGAGCGAACCCAGTGAGCTGGATGACCTCCTGACCGCGGAGGAATACAAAGCTTACATAGAAGAAGAAAAAGAAGGAACTTGATATAGCCCCTTTTCGATAATAAAGGCAATATGACGTGAGATACATTCCGCTCACGGACTCCGACCGTGAGGAAATGCTGGCCTCCATGGGCGTGGAATCAATGGGGAGCCTCTTAAAGCAGGTGCCGGCAGGGGTGAGGCTGAAGAGGGAACTCTGCCTGCCTCACGCCTTATCAGAGCACGAATTGCTGAGGCTTATGGCCGATTTGAGCCTGAAGAACGCCGATACCGAGGAATATGCTTACTTCCTCGGGGGAGGGGCCTATGACCACATCATCCCCAGCGTGGTAAAGCATCTGGCCGGACGAGCAGAATTCTACACGCCCTATACCCCCTATCAACCCGAGCTGAGCCAGGGCACCCTTCAAGCCATATATGAGTTTCAAACCCTCATCTGCCAGTTGACCGGCATGGATGTGGCCAACGCTTCCATGTACGACGGCGCTTCGGCCATGGCTGAAGCGGCCCTTATGGCATCCAGGATAAAAGGTCGGGAACGGGTCATAGTATCCCGGGGCGTCCACCCTGAGTACCGCTCGGTGCTGCGTACATACCTGTCGCAAAACGGAATGAGCATCGATGAGATAGGTCTGACTCCGGAAGGAACCACCTCACTGGAAGACGCAGAGAGAGAGTTAAGCCCCGAAACGGCTGCGGT
The DNA here is from genome assembly GCA_964452105.1 of uncultured Nitrospinota bacterium. Classification (GTDB taxonomy): domain Bacteria; phylum JAUXIQ01; class JAUXIQ01; order JAUXIQ01; family JAUXIQ01; genus CAYVLI01. The sequence continues at coordinate 4,888 of CAYVLI010000045.1, read as the reverse complement.
TATTTTACAATCCCCTGGCTACCTGGGCATTATAGAGAACATAAAAAGTTTCGCTGACGCAGCTCATAACGCCGGGGCGTTGCTCATTGATGTGATAGCAGAACCTGTTTCACTGGGCATCCTGGCGCCGCCCGGGGTTTGCGGAGCCGATATAGTGGTAGGCGAAGGGCAGGCCCTGGGGAACGACCTCAGCTACGGCGGGCCTTATCTGGGATTTTTCGCCACCAGGGAAGAGCATCTGCGAAGTATGCCCGGCAGGCTGGTGGGGCGGACCACGGATAGCGCCGGTAAGACTGGGTTCGTGCTCACCCTGGCCACCCGCGAACAACACATACGCAGGGGAAAGGCCACTTCCAACATCTGTACGAATGAGGCCCTCTGCGCCTTAAAGGCCAGCATATTCATGTGCGCCCTGGGGAAAAAGGGGCTCAGGGAGCTGGCCCTTCTCAATCTCCGGAAAGCAGCCTACGCCAGGGACCTATTTCCCAGAGCAGAAGGATGCGCCCTACCCTTCAGCGCGCCTTCTTTCAACGAGTTCGTGCTTCGGCTTCCCGTCAGCACGGAAGAAGCCAACCGCAAACTGCTGGAGGAGAAGATAATCGGCGGACTCGACGTATCCAGGGATTATCCTGAACTCAGGCACGCCATGCTGGTCTGCGTTACCGAGAAGGTGACCAGAGAGGACATGGATAGATTCGCCCGTGTGCTCGAAGCGCTCTGACACAACTCACGATGCGCAATGAATGATTTAAGACGTCTCTTTCCCATTACCGGAATTATCGACCTTGTGCTGTTAATCCTGCTCCTTGAGCTTTAAATATGTCTGAATACGGCAAAATAGGAATATCCGACCTTAAGCTGAGTGAACCGCTCATCTTCGAGAGGGGAGCGCCGGGACGCCGGGGGGCCTCTCTCCCCCCCTGCGACGTACCGGAGGATTCCCTGGAGCAGCTTCTGCCCGAAGAGCTATTGAGAGAAGAAGTGGAAGGGTTTCCAGAAGTGAGCGAAGTGGAGGTGGTGCGCCACTTCACCCGGCTCTCACAGTGGAACTTCGGCGTGGACCATGGTTTCTACCCGTTGGGTTCCTGCACCATGAAATACAATCCCAAAGTGAACGAAGAGGCTGCCGCTCTCAAGGGTTTCAGCAAAACACACCCTTATCAGCCGCAGGATTTGAGTCAGGGGATACTCCAGCTCATGTATGAGCTTGAGGCATACCTGTGCGAGATAAGCGGCATGGACAAGGCGACCCTTCAGCCTGCAGCAGGGGCGCACGGTGAACTAACGGGTTTAATGCTCATCAAGGCCTATCATCAGTCCCGGGGAGAGAGGCGCAACAAAGTCATCCTCCCGGACTCATCCCACGGAACCAACCCCGCCAGCAGCTCCTTATGCGGATACCAGGTTATAGAGCTTGCTTCAGGAAGGGACGGCTGCGTGGACCCGGCCAGGGTAGCCGAGGTGATGAATGAAAACGTAGCCGCCATGATGCTCACCAATCCCAACACCCTGGGACTCTTCGAACAGAGCATACTTGAGATAGCCCGAATAGTGCACGATAAGGGAGGCCTGCTTCACTGCGACGGAGCCAACCTGAACGCCCTGATGGGGATAGCCAGGCCCGGTGACATGGGATTCGACGTTATTCAGTTCAACCTGCACAAGACTTTCTCCACCCCGCACGGAGGCGGCGGGCCGGGTGCAGGCTCGGTTGGTGTCAAGGAGATGCTGGCTCCATACCTCCCCGTACCCCTGGTTGTAAAAAATGGTCATGGCTATGCGCTGAGCTATGACGTGCCAGACAGCATAGGCAAGGTGAGGTCCTTCTACGGTAACGTGGGAACCCTGGTCAGGGCTTATGCGTACATTCGGTCCATGGGGCCCGAGGGCTTGAAAAAGGCCAGTGAAGCCGCCCTTATAAACGCTAATTACCTGATGGCCAGGCTTCGGGAGCGCTACCATAAACCTTATGATAAGCGCTGCATGCACGAGTTCGTGATTACGGACAAGCTGCAGAACAGGTGCGGCGTCCATACAATGGACATAAGCAAAAGGCTAATGGACTACGGCTACCATCCGCCCACCGTCTATTTCCCCACCATCGTCAAAGGCGCCATGATGATAGAACCCACCGAAACGGAAAGCAA
>CAYVLI010000045.1:0-2641 GCA_964452105.1 uncultured Nitrospinota bacterium | reverse complement strand
GATAAAAGCGGGCCTGCGCTGCGTTCCGCTGCCTGTTTCTCGGCGCCCTCCTCCTACGAGGTGATGGTGCGCGGCAGAAAACTGATAGGGAGCGCTCAGAAGCGCCACCGGGACGGAGTAGTCCAGCACGGCTCCATCCTGATAAACCTAAACCTGGATAGGCTCATGGACGTTCAGAAGTTCAGGAAGTCGGAACATCGCAAGAGAATGCACGATTTCCTGGCCGAGCGAATGACCTGCATAAACGAATGGCTATCCGAAAAAACGGACTTTAACGAGGTGGCCGAGGCCATGCGGACCGGGTTTCAGGAGAGGTTCGGTGACGCCATGGGGCCTGGGTCGCTGTCCAAGGAGGAACAGGAACTCGTCGAGCGCTTCAGGGAAACCAAGTACAGCACCGAAGCCTGGAACTACAGGCGGGAATCTGAATTGGGCATCTGAACGCATGTTTCAGGAAACTTTATTGGGGAAAACGTTTCCTCAAGCTCTTTTTTCCCTTTTGGTTATTGCCTGTTGACTTCATCCGATGAATTTGCAGGGTCATATTGCAACATATCCCTACCTCCCGGTAACTCTTAAAAAGCTTGACAGTTTTTCGTAATCAGGCCTACAATATTGCTGGTCTTCTATGGAGCGGGCGTAGCTCAGTCGGTAGAGTACAAGCTTCCCAAGCTTGGTGTCGCGGGTTCGAGGCCCGTCGCCCGCTCCAGTGCTATACCGGTAATATCAATAACTAATAACCACCGAAGACTTTAAGGAATTATGAATGACAACGGAGAAAAAGTCGGAGAATCCCGCAGCCTGGATTAGAGGCATTATTAGAGACTTCATAGACAACTCACCTGAAAACACCTTGGAAAAATGGGACAATGAAAAGGCTTTCGATACACCGCTGGTGGGTTTTTCGAGGGGCGACGATCCCTTATATGAGGCTTACAAGGAGCACGTGGGTCCTTTTTATTTGACACCGCAGGAGGTATTTTCAATCACATTTCGCGATTACACCGTGAAACCTGAAGAACTCACCGTGATAAGTTGGATCCTGCCTCAGACAAAGTCCACAAAGGCAGATAACCGAAAAGAGAAATTTTATCCCTCTGAACGCTGGGCCAGAGCCCGTATATTCGGCGAAGAGGTCAATGAGAAGCTTCGAAAGCATATGGAGGTATCCTTGAAGTCCAGAGGATACCAGGCTGTCGCCCCCTCCCTCACCCCCCAATTCAGCGTGAGAATATCTCCCAGGTATGGGGTCGCCTCTACTTGGTCAGAACGTCATGCGGCTTACGCATCGGGATTGGGAACTTTTGGTCTGTGCGACGGCCTTATCACGCCCGTCGGCAAAGCTATGCGCACCGCTTCTGTCGTCGCCCATATCCAGCTTCCTCCCACCCCCAGACCCTACAAGGATCACCACGAATACTGTCTGTTTTTCACAAAGGGCGTTTGCGGGAAATGCATCGAGCGATGCCCTTCCGGGGCCATCACGGAAAAAGGGAAGGATAAGCAGACCTGTTTCAAACATCTCTTCCCGGTTACGAGCGACTATGTAGAATCCAATTTTGGTTTCGTTGGATACGGCTGTGGTTTTTGCCAGACAGGCGTACCCTGTGAGTCTAAAATCCCAACCGAAAAGGATGTAGAGTAAGGAGATTTTGCGGACATCATACTTAATTTGAACAAATCCACCTCTTCGCCCGAGGCCGCAACGGCGAGAGAAAATGCAGGTTTCCGGCCGTTTGTGAAAAGGCCAAGGCGTTTGTACGCTTCTCTTTGGGGGTATGGGGACTGGAAAGCAGCGCACGCAGCCGCCATAGTTTGCAGACCCTGCCGATGATTACCTATCCTTTTGCAGGATAATTACAGAGCAGGCCGATTCTTCCAGGCCGATTATACCGCCGCCGTTCTCCTGCAGGGCCAGCGCAGCGCCTTTTACCTGCCTGGGCCCGGCATCTTCGAGGACTCCAAGGTAGGCATCCCTGGTGAGGTCCTTAAACGATTTTTCCGGCCATTTCTTTAATTGGGTACTGTAAGAGCCTATGATATAAACGTCTTTCATATCTTAAACCTCTCTGGACAACAAAATTAAACAGGCGAGAAGCTGCACTCCGCTGATCGATAATGGCCGAATAGGCTTGCTTCAACTCCTTCATTTTTATAAAAAGAAAAGCTCACAGGACGATGGTAACCGAGCAAGCATCTGGAAGGCAAGAGGAAATTTACTCTGATTTGCAGGTGAGAGGATGAAGGGGCAATACTAACTACGAAAGTATGGCGTTTATATGCGCCCGGAAAAGGAAAAGGGCACCTCGCATTAGCGAGATGCCCTTGAGTCAGGCCTGCAAAATCAGGCTAAAGCCTTCTAACGTTCTTGGCGCTGCGGCCTCTGGCGGTTTCTTCCACATCGAAGGTAACCCTCTCACCCTCGTTGAGAGTTTTGAATCCGGGCATATCGATTGCGGAGTGATGCACGAAAAGGTCTCCCGCGCCTTCTTCCTGGATGAAACCGTAACCCTTCTTCTCGCTAAACCACTTTACTGTTCCCTCTGCCAAAACACAAACTCCTTTTAAAAATGTTTCACAAACTGAGGCCCTCCGCTCCGACAAAGAAAACAGTTTCCTTCCGAGCAAATCGACCTTCACT
>CAYVLI010000044.1:0-11719 GCA_964452105.1 uncultured Nitrospinota bacterium | reverse complement strand
CTGTCGTTGGTCGCAGAGCGAACAAACCTGTTTGGAATCGTCATCCCGTTTATTGTTATAGGCTCAAACATAGCAGGCATCTTTTCCACCCCTTCCCTTTGGTCACTTCCTTCAATTCAAGTCAGAACAAACTTTAAACGTACCATGTATTAGACCGGACGGTTGACTTTATTAATACCGATAAATATAACATAGCAGGCATATTTTGGACATCTTTTCTGCAGCGGGAGAGTGGGTCGGCAAAGAGGGGGCTTCGGCAGGAGAAACATCAGCGAGAGCCTGCTCCTCTTTTCAATTTCCTCAATCTATGAGCGTTCCTCAGCCACGAAGTAACTATAATAGTGAGGATTGTAAGCATTAACAGGTGATTTATCATGGTGAACTCTCTCCCGTGGTATGCAGGGTCCCAGTAAGAAATAAAAGCAGGGAAACGCCTGTTGGAGAGGGGCCAGAACACCGGATATGCGTCTGTCACGTGGGTAAGATAGTCCCCAGTAAGATGCAGGAGCCATCCGATTAACAGGGGATAGAAAGTTTTCCTTTTGAGCAATATGAATATAAGTGAAGCAATGCCCAGGAAGGTAAGGGAATGAGTAGAATTTTCTACAAAGTAGAGAGCGCCCTGCCTGAATCCCTCTCTGCCTCGGTCGGCCATTTTACCCCAGGTTGCAAGGTAAGCCATGAAGTAGGGCATATCGGGGAATATGGAAAAGGCAGCCACCTCGTGCCCCCACCGCTTTTTTCTGAAGATTACATAAGACCAGAAATAATGGGAATATATCCGCATTACTGCCTACCCGCTCATTAAAGTAAATAGATTGCCGCCTGGAAGTTTAACCTTCTTCGAAATCACTCTCCCCTCGAGGAATACTACAACAGTCCCGGTCTTTTTTTCAAGTAAAACCGATCATGATGACGGGTCGTTTAGGATCAATCAGCCGACATGCACACCAACCAAGAGCCTGATTTCTGTGTCACTTCCGGGTTGTTATGTGCTATATTAGGTGCTCACACGTTGGCTGGAATGAGGAAGAGCCACCCTGTAATAGACGTATTATGGGCTCTTGAAAGCTCCCGAACTTTTACTATATCGATTTGAAATGCATCGCAGGAGAACGTAATGGAAGAAGAAACCAAAGAAGAAGGCTCTCAGGCGGGCGAAGAGCAACCCCAGGAAGAAGAGGCAGCCTCGGAAGAAGCACCTAAAGCCGAAGCTCCTGCCAGAACGTCTCAATCGGAAGCAAAGACCGTTGCGCCCGAATTGCCCGAGAAGCAGGCCATGAAAGCCAGATTGAAGGAATTGAAAGCGGAACGTCAGGAGGCCGTGGAGAGCAAAGAATCCGGCAGGCTGAAGAATATAAGGAAACAGATGAAAAAAATAAGGAGAAAGCTGAGAAAAGTCTCCTGAAAGCTAAGATGCGGCTATCCGGCCTCACCGTTATCTGTTTAACGTAAGATTTAAACTTTTTTCAAGATGAGGCTTTCCTGCGCTGAGTGCGCTTTATTTCTTTGTCGATCCTCCCCAGGGCGCTATCTATCAGCGACCGCGCAGCCAGAAGGTTCTCCTTGCCTGCGTTGCTCATGTGCTCTATGAATTCAGGCGGGAACAGTGATTTAAAAGAATCCCTCAGATCATCAAAGGTGTCCAGCAGGCTGTCGAAGCGTTCTCTCTCCTCACTTTCATCGGTTTTTTTGCGGGATCTGGTTCCCTTCGCATCTGTCATGGATATAACCCTCCTGTTAAGAGAATAACCTGAAATATTCTTTTACAAGTTAACATCATTTGATCAAATTCCTTTCCCATAACACACCACAGCGGAATGATTCCCGGCTGCTCTATTATCTATTTACAATCCCGAGAGGATTTTCTCAATCTCTTCTATTCCTCCCATCGCCCTGGCGCCGACCCTCGTGCAGCAGCAGGCCGCACAGGCGTTGGCGAAAGCAGCCACGCGATCGAGTTTCCACTCCTGCTTTAAGGCGTAAGACAAGCCGCCCATGAAAGCATCCCCTGCGCCCGTGGTGTCCACCACGGCGATATCAAATGCCGGGTTGTGAATCACCTTCTCCGAGGCGGCGATGAAGCAACCCTCCTGACCTGCCGTAATGGCAACGATTTCAGGCCCGAGTTCGAGCAGTTTCATCGCCATGTCTTCCGGGTCGGCAAGCCCGGTCATTTGTCTGGCGGCGCTCTTACAGGGTTTTAGGACATCCGACAGTGATATTAAAGCCATCAACTCTTCCTCGCTGCCCAGCCTGGCTTCGTTCAGCAGGTAGTCCGGGTCTATGTCCAGGTCGAAGAACACTCTCGTTCCCGCTTCCCTGGCCACTTCTGCTGCGGTGATAACCGGCGCGAGGGGAAGTTGGGAGGCCTCCGTGTGGAAGTGATCCGCCTGCCTGATATAGTCTGCGAAGTCGTTCTTTATGGCTTCAGGAGTGACGGCGGCCGTTACGTTGGGGAACATATATATGGAGCGTCTGCCTTCGTTATCCACGGCTATCCAGGCGAAAGAGGCGAGCTCTCCTTCAATCACTTTGACGCGGCTTACGTCCATACCTTCCCGGCGGAAGCCTTGCAGGAGAAGCTCTCCGTTTCGATCGTCTCCAGTATAGCCGAACCACCCGGCTTTTAGGCCCAAACGTGCCGCCTGTACCAGGTTGTTGGCTGTCACGCCGCCAGGGTGTACTTCCATCTCGCGGACGATTATCTTCTCTTCCGCCTCTATAAGATGCGGAGTCAGGGCGAAGTAATCAACCACGCAGCTTCCCAGGCCTACTACTTCTACCTTGCCGGTCATTTATAACCACCTTAAAGCAACCTGATAAAGGAATATTCCTTTCACCTTCGAGGAGAGAATCGCATTCCGCCTCGTGAGTCACCCCGTTAAATTGCTTGCACCCGGATTCCCTGCTCTGGAGGGAAGGGATGAATTGATTTTACCATTTTTTTCTCTCTGAAGGGAGGGGTACCGCTATTTATCTTGATTTTCTGAAGATGTTTATTGCCACTCCCCGGATGAGGACGTACTCCGCTTCAAATATCTCAAGGGGCTTACCCGTTTCGATATAACCCGGGAAAGGAGTTCCACGACAGCCGCCTCCTCTTTCCCGGACTCTATTGAGCGGCCCCTGTCCTGGTTACGACTGATAAGCTCTTTCCTTTCGATTTTGGTCAAGTACCCGTTTGCAGCAGGAAGCGAGGCCAAACCGAAAGCCTTCCATATTTCCTTTGGATCGGGCGAATCCCCTTGAGTTCCAATGGACTCATTTATATAATTATGTATTAAACTATTCTCCTCGTGGAATGCAGGGGTTTTCCCTTTTTAATAAGAAGTTGTGCTTTTCATGCTCACAGTATTATATGGGAAAAGCTTCGCACCGTGTTAAAAGAGGAGGAAAAAGGTGATGAAGAAGATTTTACCTCTTTTTATTCTTGCAGCGATACTTTCCATCCCGGTTGCAGCCATATCTGCCGATCAATGTCCTACAGGGATAGTTTCCTACGGTACCAATATTGTTATACCTTATTCAGGGACCAATTATAAGTACATGGTGGTTTCCTGGGACGGCCTTCAGGATTTCCAACAACCGGGCTTCGACGATTCCAACTGGTTTACCGGAGACGCTGGCTTCGGAACCCTCGGGCGGCTTTGCACCCTGAATGATACGCCCTTTGTGGGCACGGTATGGCAGCTCTTCTCAGACATCCTTATCAGAAAACAGTTTGAGCTCCCCTTCGGTGTGACAAATGTCCAGATTGGTCTTGCGATAGATAACGATGCACAGGTTTTCGTCAACGGATATGATATTTCCGAAGGACTATTGCTTCATAGCGGCTGCCCGAGCAGGGACAGTTTCGTTATAACCGTGCCTGATAATTTTCTAAATGTTGGAGCCAATCTTCTGGCGATTCGCGGAAGAGATTTTGGAGGAGAGAGCTACCTGGATGCACAGATAACGGCAGATATTCCCGAAGAACTGGTGGTGGAGGTTCTGGTGGATATAAAACCCCGGTCATGCCCCAATCTTTTTAATGTAAAGAACAAAGGGGTGCTGGTCATGGCTGTCATGGGGACCCGGGATTTCAATGTAACTTCCATTGATCCCGCCTCGGTTCGGCTTCAAGGTGTGTCGCCCATACGCTACGATATAAGAGATGTTTCGGCGCCGACAGACGTTCAGAGCCCCTGCGATTGTGATAGCTTACCCCCTGATGGTTTGGATGACCTGCTACTCTTCTTCAAAAGACAGGAACTGGTTGGAGCCATAGGAGAGGAAGTGATGGTGAACGGCGCCAGCGTTCAGCTTGAGGTCAGTGGTAATCTTAAACCGGCATTCGGCGGTATTCGGATAGGTGGAGACGATTGCATCCTGGTCAGGAACAACCATAGAGCGGCCGGAAGGGGAAGACGATAAAAACCTATTGGCTTCAAAAGCTGTAATTCCCGAATAGGGTATATTATTATGTTATAGATACATGATAAGCAGACGTTTTTGTGTGAGGTTTCGGAGCAGGCTGAATGAAGCGTGGGCAGTCACAACATGAGCCGGGCGGAGGGACGTTAAGGAATGGCGCCAAGGTTGTGGTCATCGGCGGCGGCCCTGGCGGCGCCAGTTGCGCTATCCGGTTGAAAAGAGAAGCCAGGAAGGCGGGACTGGATATAAGAGTTGTGCTGTATGAAGGTAAAGATTTCGGCATTCATCAAAACTCGTGTGTCGGCGTACTCTCACCGCCGATTGAGAAAATGCTTGCGGAAGAGCTGGACATCATCCTGCCCGTCGAGCTTTTGAAGCGGCAGATATACGGTTACCGGCTCCATGCCGGAGGGAACGACATCCTGCTGGTGGGAGAGGATCCGGAGGGCCCCACCTTCACGGTCAGGCGGATAAAGTTTGACGAATATATGTTGAGAAGAGCCGCCTCCGCAGGCGTCGAAATAAGAAGGAGCCGGGTGATCGAGGTGGAGTTCATGGGAGATTCCTGTTCGGAGCGCGCCAGGGTTTACAGCGAGAGCGACTACATCGGGGCGGATATAGTGGTGGGTGCGTTCGGAACGGACGAGGCCATGATAGACATCTTTGAGCGAGCCGGGGTCGGCTACCGGCACCCAAAACGATATCTCAAGACTTTCGTGGCCAAGTTTCACATCCAGAAGGGTTTCATCGAAAAGAAGCTGGGCAACATTATTTATGCCTTCCTCTTTCCCCGTGAGATTCCCCGCGTCGAATTCGCTGCAATCACGCCCAAGGGCGATCACATAATAATAAATATCGCCGGTGAAAAGATAAGGTCGGCGGATATGGACAGCTTCCTTCGGCTGCCGGAGGTCAGAGAATACGTTCCTGAGCTTGAGACGCTGGATTTATTTTACTACGTCGGCCGATTCCCCATCGGGCACTGCAAGAAGCCTTACGGACGCGGCTACATACTGGTGGGAGACGCTACGGGCTGGCTTCGGCCTTTCAAAGGCAAGGGCATATCCACTGCCATTCTTACGGGGGTGGTTGCGGCGGATACGATTATTCATAACGGAGTTTCCGAGGAAGCTCTGTCTCAATACCAGAAGAGGTGCGCCGCCCTCCTGCAGGACCATCTTTATGGTTGGGGAGTGCGCACCTCGTGCAAGCTGGCATCCAGGTGGGGCTTCATGCGCCACATACTCAATTTCGCGAAAGAAGAACCAGAGGCTTACGATGCGCTGTTCAAATCCGTTTCCGGACACGATTCTTTCAGGAATATACTCAGGGGCTCGCTGAGCCTGAAGACCTTCATAAGGTTCATCCGTTTTTACATGGAGAAGAACAGCTTCATCGCCGCCTTGATGCGTATGCGGAAGAAGGTGCCTGCTCCTTTAAAAAGAAGGGGTTTTACAATGGAAGAGATCGTGATTAGAAGGTTGAGCATGAAAGACATAGAGGGCGTTCTAAGTATAGATGAGAAAATTACAGGCAGCGCGCATGAGGTCTATTGGGAAGGCATAATCGCCAACTATATAGACAGAAACCCCGCTGCCTGCCTGGCCGCAGAGGTGGATGGGAAAATTGTGGGGTTCATTCTCGGAGATGTGCGTGGTTGGGAGTTCAACATACCTCTAAGCGGATGGATAGAGATACTTGGAGTGGACCCCAAGTATCAAGGAAAGGGAATAGGAGGCAAGCTTGCCGATTCCCTGTTTGAGTACTTCAGAAAGAATAACATCCACAGTGTGCACGCAATGATCAACTGGAATGATGCAGATCTGGTTGATTACTTTCGTTCTTTGGGCTTTGCACGGGGGAATTTCATTCACATGGAGCGGACTCTGGATTAAATTCTACCGTATATTGGTAGAAGGGGAGGGGATATGGCCGTAATCACGATCTCGAGGCAGTTGGGCGCAGGCGGGGATGAAGTAGGCCGAAAGGTATCCGTACTGCTCGATTATGACTTTGTGAACAGAAAGACGCTGACAGAAGAAGCGAGTAAATATCCCACCCTGAAGAGCGAAGACCTGGCAAGAATAGATGAGATAAGGCCGCGCTTCCTCGAATCCATTTTCGGCGGAAGGCGGGCCGATTATTTTGACGTGATGAGTACCCTGATTTACGGATTCGCCGCAAAGGGGAAGGTCGTAATAGTCGGGGGAGGCGCACAGGTTTTCCTCAAAGACGTTCCTGGAGCTTTGCATGTGCGCGTAACTGGGTCCCTCGAAGGACGGATAAAAAGAATAGCGGAACGATATTCGGTGGACGGGGAAAAGGCGAGGAAGATGATAAACGACAGCGACCGCAACAGGGCCCATTTCTTCAAGACCCTCTTCGACGCTGACTGGAACAACCCTGACTATTACGACATGGTGCTGCGCATGGACAAGTTAGACGTCGATATGGCGGCTCATATCATTGCGGAAGCCAGCAAGGTCAGGGATCTGGAGGCTTCCTGGGAGATTTCCCAGAGTATCCTGAATAAACTCGCTTTGGCCAGCAGGATCAAGGCCGCCATCAAAAGCGGCAAATATGAAAGTCTGAGGAATATTAATGTAAGCGTTACCCCTCAGGGGTTTGTGCATCTTACCGGTTATGTCACTACCGAGTTGGAAAAGGAGAGGGCCGAAGAGGTGGTCAGGAGTATCGAAGGAGTAAAAGATGTAATAAACGAACTGACCCTCATGCAGTTTACCCCACCTATGGCGCCCTATTGAGATGGTTTACCTGAAAGTCGGGGCTGAAGAGCCCCGATTCTCTTAATGATCCGAGGGGAAAAATATGTATATGTGTGCAAGGGTTTTCAGCAGCAAGATCAAGCCGTTTAAGATTAAGGACGCAAGGGAGTTCGCAGAGGAGGCCGCTCGCGAGGCTCGAAAAATGAAGGGATGCAAGGGTATCTACGTATTGGAGAGCGACCAGGATCTGCTATCCATAAGCATCTGGGAGACGGTGCGGGACATGAAGAACTTCGCGGAGAGCGGGCTTAACGAGCAGTTTTACGCCAAATATTCGGAGATCATGGTGGATGTGCCCACCATTAAGACCTATGAGGTAATAGCTGATCTTCCGTAAATAGCGAAATGGAGTTTTCAGCGCCCCTTCCATACCGGCTCGCGCTTCTCGGCGAAGGCCTTCATACCTTCTCTGGTATCTTCCGAGTCGGCAAGTATGCAGAGGATGTCGGCTGCGTCCATAATCCCTTTGCGGAATTCCATGTCCATGCTGCGGTAGAAGGCATCCCGTTGGTATCTGGTCACCAGAGGAGAGTTTGAGGCGAGCTTTAAAGCCATATTGGTGACCTCTTCTTGCAGGCTGTCGTGGGGAACCACCCTGTTTATCATACCTTTTTCAAAGGCCTCCTGCGCGCTTATCAGTTCTCCTGTGAAGAGCAGTTCGAAGGCTCTGTGTTTTCCGAGAATTCGGGGCAGCAGGGTGAGATGCATGGCCGGTATGAGGCCGCGGATTATCTCTGTGTATCCTATTCGGGCTCGGTCGGAGGCTATGATCATGTCGCAGGAAAATGCGAAGGAATTGCCTGCCGCTATGGCGGGGCCGTTCATGGCTGCTATCAGGGGTTTACCCAGGCTGTAAACGACATCGGTCATTTCCCGGTAAAAGACGTCAACGAACTCTCTCAGGCGGCGTCCGTCTATCCCCCAGTTCTCCTTCAGATCCAGTCCTGCGCAGAAAACGGTCCCCGCACCGGTGAGCACTACCACCCTGACTTCATCGTCTTCCCTGGCCTGCCTGTAGGCGGAGTTGACTTCCCTGGCCATCTGCGTGGTGATGGCGTTTCGCTTCTGGGGTCTATTGAGGGTTACCCACTGCACCGGCCCTCGTTTCTCCACTGCAACGGTTGTGTACTCGACGGGCATTTCTTTCCTCCAGTCTAAGTTTGAAGCGACGCCTTCACCTGTTTGCATATAGCCTCTAATGGGACTGGTAAAGTTCAGTTGCCGGTGCGGTTACTCAGTGCTATGGGGATTATCTCGTCCATTTTCTGGACGAAGCGGAACTCGATACCCTCGCGCAAAGGGGGATCTATATCTGCCAGGTCTTTTTCATTTTTCCTGGGTAAAACGATAGTTTTTATTCCTGCCTGTCGCGCCGCCAGCACCTTTTCTTTGATACCTCCCACCGGGAGCACCACGCCTCTCAGGGTTATTTCACCGGTCATGGCTAAGTCGCTGCGGACCGGCTTATCCGTTAGCAACGAAGCCAGAGCGGTAAACATGGTTACCCCTGCGGAGGGCCCGTCCTTGGGAATGGCGCCGGCGGGAACGTGGATGTGCAGGTCTATGTTTTCGTAGAAGTTTTCATCTATGTTGAGCGCTTTGGCATTACTTCGAATGTAGCTGAGCGCCGCCTGAGCGGATTCTTTCATAACGTCCCCCAGTTGACCGGTTAGTATCATCGATTTTTTACCCGGCATCTTGGTGGCTTCCACGAACAAGATGTCGCCGCCGGTGGGGGTCCAGGCCATTCCCGTAGCTACTCCCGGATTTGCGGTACGTTCTGCCAGCTCCGAGAAAAATCTTATAGGGCCGAGGGACTCGCTGAGATTACCCACGGTCATGACCACCCTCTCATCCTTTCCATCTGCTACCAGTTTGGCTATATGCCGGCAGATTTTGGCTATCTCACGCTCCAGGTTTCGCAGCCCCGCCTCTCTGGTATAGGAATGTATTATCTTCTTTATCGCTTCATCCTCGATGTGCAGGTGTTCAGGTTTCAATCCGTTTTCTTCTATCTGCTTGGGGATGAGATATTTCTTTGCGATCTCCACCTTTTCGGAATCCGTGTATCCTGGCAGGCTGAGCACTTCGAGACGGTCGCGCAGGGCAGGCGGAATGGTGTCCATAATGTTTGCGGTCACTATGAACATGACTTTTGAGAGATCGAACCCCAGAGCCAGGTAATGATCGGTAAAGGAAAAGTTCTGTTCCGGGTCGAGCACCTCCAGCAGGGCGGAGGACGGGTCGCCCCGGAAATCCATGCCTAACTTGTCCACTTCGTCCAGCATGAACACGGGGTTATTGGAGTTTACACTGCGGATGCCTTGTATTATCCTGCCCGGAAGAGCGCCGATGTAGGTGCGCCGATGGCCTCTTATCTCCGCCTCATCCCTCATTCCGCCCAGCGACAGCCGGTAAAAATTCCGTCCCATGGCCCTGGCTACGGATTTCCCCAGGGAGGTCTTGCCCGTGCCGGGCGGACCCACGAAGCAGAGGATCGCTCCTTTGGCGTCAGCTCTCAGCTTTCGGACCGCCAGGTATTCCAGAATCCTGTCCTTGACTTTCTTGAGGTCGTAGTGGTCTTCATCGAGCACCTCCTGGGCCACGCTAATATTCAGGTTGTCTTCGGTGCTCCTGGACCAGGGAAGCTCCACCAGCCAGTCCAGATATGTGCGGGAGACGGTATATTCGGCCGAGGCTGGAGACATGTGCGACAGGCGCTCCAGTTCCTTTTCGGCAGTCTTTTCCGTTTCTTCCGGCATGCCGGCGGCTTTTATCTTTTCCTTCAGGTCTTCTATTTCGGCGGCCTGCTCATCGCCTTCTCCAAGTTCTTTCTGGATGGCTTTGAGCTGTTCACGAAGAAAATATTCCCTCTGGCGGTCTTCCATTTCACTTTTGACGTCGCTCTGAATTTTTCTTCCCAGCTCCAGAACCTGCACCTCCCGGTTCAGCATGTCATGCACCGCCTTCAGGCGTACTTTAACGTCCAGGGCTTCAAGCAACTTCTGCTTATCCTGAACGCTTATATTTAAAGAGGAGCCCACCAGGTCTGCCAGGTTGCCCGGTTTGTCGATGTTCATGACCATGATGCCCAGTTCCTGGGGCAGGTAGGAAGCCAGCTCTATCATCTTGCGGAAGAGGGCCCTCATGTTGCTCATCAGGGCCTCCATTTCGATGTCCATTTCCGCCTTTTCTTCCAGAACTTCTATTTCAGCCAGCAGGTAGGGTTCTTTGTTGACGTAATTGAGGATTTTGATACGTTTTAGGCCCTGAACCAGAACGTTGCTCCCATGATCGGGGAGTTTTATCATTTTCAGCACCAGGGCCGCTGTCCCGTACTCGAAAAGCTGGTCCACCTCAGGGTCCTTGGTTTCCTGGTCTTTGACCGCCACCACGCCGATGAGTTTGTCTTTTACCACTACATCATCTATAAGTTTAAGGGACCTCTCTTTTTCCACGACCAGAGGCATTACCATGTCCGGGAAGATTACGCTTCCTTTTATGGGAAGGATGGGCAACTGTTTCGGGATTGTCGGCGCTCCATCCCCGGAAGTCTCATCCTGCTGAGCGGTTCCTTTCTTAATATCCAGTTCCATGACTGCGATACCTCCTTACCACTTATACGTATGATAAATTCGTTGTAGGCTATGAAGATATATCAATTTTCCCTTGAGTCTGTTCTTTTTTCTTGGGGACGGTAATCTTAAGGAAGCCGTCATTATATGAGGCTGTAATACCATTTTCATCGTAGGATATGGATAGCTGGACCACCCTTTCGAACACTCCGTAGTCTATTTCCATCTGGTGCAAACGAATCTTTGGCTGATCGGAGAGGTCTCTTCTATGGCCTCTTATAATCAGATAGTTCCTATCTAAAATTATTGAGAAGTCATCCCTTCTCACCCCTGCTATTTCCATCAGCATGATAACCGCCTCGGAAGTTTCATAAACGTCCAGAGAAGGTCTCCATACGTTATCCGCGAGCAGGGAAAAGGATTTAGCCTGTTTGAGCAGGTGTTCAAACATCTGGTCCATTTTGTTTTGCATTCTCTCCGCGTTTCTCTGGATGTCAATTTTAATATGATTCATGACTCCCCCAGCAATTCTTGAAATTAGAGTGTCGAGCTAAAGTTATACAAGTTTTATTTATAATTTAGTTGAATTATGCTTTCCGCTCCCAAAGTCATCAACTAATATATCATTCCAATAATTTCTTTTCATTAAAAAGATTTCTCAGGGAGATTTATACCGGACCCCCCTTTTAGCGGTTTTCGGAGCCAGATTGCGATTTTGGAGCAACTGCTCTCCATATCTCTTATATTAATGTCAGCTACCTCGGCAGGGCAATCGCAGGATTCCGGAGGAAACGACGATGTTGACTTGCGCCGATTTTCCATTTATAATTTGGATGAGTTGAATCGAACATCGGAAACCTATGGCGGTGAGCGTAGCTCAATGGTGGAGCACTGGACTGTGGCTCCAGTGGTTGCGGGTTCGAGCCCCGTCGCTCACCCCAT